>CAIKRN010000154.1 GCA_903829855.1 uncultured Opitutia bacterium | reverse complement strand
GGGCTGACTCCCGGAGACCGGATCATCTTGGACAACCTGCAGAAGGTGCGTGCTGGACAGCCCGTCACGCCGCGTCCGGTCGCCCCTTCCGCCAAGTAACACCCCGATGTCCTGGGAATTTTTTGTCCGCCGACCTATCTTTGCGTCGGTCTTATCATTGATCATTTTGCTGGCGGGTGCGCTTGCCTTTAAGGTCTTGCCCGTCGCGCAGTATCCGCAGATTGCGCCGCCAGTGGCGACCATCACCGTATCTTACCTCGGTGCCTCCGCTGACACGTTGATCAAGACCGTGGCGGCCCCCATCGAGGATGAAATCAACGGTACGGATTACCTGCTGTATTATTCTTCGACAGCTTCCGCGACGGGTCTCCTGACCATTACGGTCACTTTCGAACCGGGAGCTGATCCGGATCTTTGCGTCATTAATCTCACGAACCGCGTGAAGATTGCCGAGCCCCGGATTCCGGAGGACGCCCGTCGCCTCGGGGTCATTGTTAAAAAGCGCTCGAACGACATTTTGCTGGCGCTGTCCGTCACTTCGGACGACGGCACGCGTGACTCGATTTTCCTCAGTAACTATGCCTCCATCAATTTAGTGGATGAGATCAAGCGCGTGCCCGGGGTCGGTGACGCCGGGGTGTTCGGTGCCCGCGATTACTCGATGCGCGTGTGGCTCGAGCCTGACAAAATGGCCCAGCTTGGCGTAACCACGGGCGATATTACTCAGGCGATCCGCGTCACGAATAATCAGTATGCCGCTGGCCGGCTGGGCCAGGAGCCGACGCCTGATGGGCAGTCTCTTTCGGTGCCGATCATCACCCCCTCTCGTCTGGCGACTCCGGAGGAGTTTGGTAATATCATCCTGCGCTCCAACGGCGCCGCCGGCACGCTGCGGCTCAAGGATGTTGCCCGTCTGGAATTAGGCGCGCAGAGTTATGAACAGCAGGCGACACTCAACGGCAAGACCGCCGTGGGGGTGCGTGTCTTTCTGGCGCCCGGCGCCAACGCCCTTGACGTCGCCGACGCCGTCAAGGCGAAGGTGGCCAAGCTGGCCAAGCGCTTTCCTGCCGGAGTTAACTACGACATCCCCTTTGATACGACGCGTTTTGTCACCGCCTCAATTCGCGAGGTCGAACACACGCTCTTCGAGGCAGGTATCCTGGTGGTGTTGGTGGTCTTTCTCTTTCTGGGTAGCTGGCGTGCCACGCTCATTCCTATGTTGGCCGTCCCTGTGTCGCTCATCGGCACGTTCGCTGGTCTGTGGCTCTTCGGTTTCGGGATCAACACGCTCACGCTCTTCGCCATGGTCATCGCCATCGGGATTGTCGTGGATGATGCGATCGTGATGCTCGAGAACGTCGAGCGACTGATGCATGAGAAGGGCATGTCGCCTTTTGATGCCGCCCTCGCTTCGGTGCGTGAGGTGGGTGGTGCCATTATCGCCATCGTGCTCGTGTTGGTCTCGGTTTTCGTCCCCGTCGCCTTCCTGGGCGGCATCGCGGGCGCGCTGTACCGTCAATTCGCCGTGACCGTTGCCGTCGCTGTCGTCATCTCTGGCTTTGTCGCCCTGACGCTCACTCCAGCGCTTTGTGCGTTGATTCTCCGCCCTCGAGATGTCGATGCCATCGAAGGCAATCGTTTCCTCCGGTTGTTTGAGAGAGGTTTCCGCCACGTGGCCGCCTGGCATGGTCGCACCGTCCGCTGGCTCATTAACCATCCCAAGTCAGCCCTGGGTTTCTTCCTGATGATTCTCGCGGCGAACGCCGTGTTGCTCCGCGTGATCCCGCACGGGTTTTTGCCGGCCGAGGATCAAGGCTACGTAGTCGGCATGGTCTCTTTACCCGATGGGGCCAGTGTTTCCCGCACCCGTTCTTACATGGCGGAGATTGTCCCGAAGCTCTTGAATACGCCGCCGGAAAAGCCCGCGGTCATGCACGCCTTTGCCATTAGCGGTTTCGATTTAATCGGGGGTGGGGAAAAAACCAACGCCGGCACCATCTTTTTACCCCTGAAGGATTGGGATAAGCGCAATAACTCAGCCGAACAGCTCCCAGGTATGCTCATGGGCTCGGTCGGACGCGTTCCACAGGGCTTCACCTTTGTCGCTAATCCTCCGCCCATCCGCGGCATTGGTTCGGCGGGTGGCTTCGAGTTCTATCTCCAGGCCCGCGAGGATGATGATCCGGCTAAACTGGGGCTGGTGCTTAATAAGCTTCTTGCGGCACTCCGCAGTCGCCCGGAATTGACGGGTATCATTTCGTTCTTCAACCCCGCGACGCCACAGTACTCCGCCGATGTCGATCAGGTCCGCGCGGCCGCCCTCGGCATCCCTTTGCCCGAGATTTACGATGCATTGCAGACCACCATCGGATCGGTTTACGTCAACGACTTCACCCGCAATGGCCGCCCTTATCGCGTGCTGATGCAATCCGAGCCCTCCGAGCGCATGTCGCTCAAGGACGTGGGCCGCGTCCACGTGCGTGCCCGGGATGGTACGATGGTGCCCCTAACTTCGCTCGTGAAGGTTAGCGCGATTTCGGGCCCCGATCAGATTGACCGCTATCAAGGCTTCGTTTCGGCACGCGTCATTGGGAATGGTCTGCCGCAGATTAGTTCGGGTGACGCCCTGCGCATTGTCGAGGAAGTCGCCGCGCAGACTTTGCCTGCCGGCTATGAACTCGATTGGACGTCGACGGCGTTGCAGGAGAAGCGATCCGCGACCTCGGCGGTGCCGGCTTTCTCGATGGCGCTGCTGATGGTATTCCTGATTTTGGCGGCGCTGTACGAGAAGTGGTCGCTCCCGGTGGGCGTCATTCTGACGGTGCCGTTTGCGCTCCTCGGGGCGTTGATCGCT
>CAIKRN010000153.1 GCA_903829855.1 uncultured Opitutia bacterium | reverse complement strand
GCGTAGTGGAGCGCGGTTTCGGTCTCGAGCCAGTGGGCTTGGGGGTCGCGTTCCATCTCAACAACGCAAGCGAATCTTGCCACCGAGGCAATCGTAGGAACACTCGCCCTCATGATTCGGCTCACCTGGTTGCTCCTCACTTTGGCTATTGTCGGTTGCGATAATCAGACCAAGCCCGTGGTAGGTCCGGCCACCGAGCTCGGGATCGAGGCGCGGTTGCCCGTCCGGATGGGGCTGGGTTTGACCCACCTGCGGATTTCCGCGACGGAGTTAGAGAAGGCCCGCGGGCTTATGGGTACCAAGAGCCTGCCGGAAGCAGAAGGCATGGCCTTCATGTACGACACCGAGATGCAGATGCGTTTCTGGATGAAGGATACTCCGTTGGACCTCGATATTGCCTTTGTGGATCGCGACGGGCGTATTCTGGAAATCAAGACCATGTCGGCGGGCGATACCGATACGACCGTTTCTTCGTCTAAGGAGGTGCGCTTTACGGTGGAGATGAGTGCCGGCTGGTTCGGCCGCTTTGGCGTAAAGGTCGGGGATAAGGTCAGTATCGATGACTTGCGTGCGGCGCTGACGGCGCGCGGCTTCGATGCGAAGCGCTACCTTCCCTGATTAGTAGAGGGAACGCCAGGCGAAGAGCAGACCAGCAGCGACTCCCAGTAGGGTGAGGACTAGTGCGAGGGCCAGTCGCTCCGACCGCGTGGTGCGATGGAGTTTCATTTCTGGGGTGTCAACCGGGCGGCGGCTTCACGCAGGAAGGCCGTGAGCCGAAGGAGGAAGAAGGGCGAAGGCGTGCCTTCAATTGGGGCGAGCGCTTGTTCGGCCGCGGCGATTTCCGCATCGAGGCGGCGGAAACTTTCGCGCCAGCTTTCGGCAGAGATGAGCAGTCGGGCGTCGCCCCCATGGCGGAGCTTTTCCAAGACCGCCGGCCCGGCGCGATCGCGCTCGAGAAGCATCGGGAGGGTTAGTTTACCGCTGGCGGCATCCGTGCCTAGCGTCTTACCTGCTTTAGAATCGTCCTGCAGAAGGTCGACCAAGTCATCGTAAATTTGATAGGCGATTCCGAGGTGACGGCCGAAGAGGGCGCAGGCCTGAATGTGTTCCGCTGGTCGTTCTGCGAGGAGGGCGCCCGCATAGCAGGCCGCTTCAAAGAGCTCGGCCGTCTTAAGGCGGATATGGCGGTAATAATCTTCGAGCGAAAGGTCGTCCTGTCCGCGCGAGAAAGTCTGACAGACTTCCCCTGAGCAGACTTCGCGGGAGGCTCGGGCCACGATGCGGCAGAGCTCGGAGGTGCGATGCTCGGAGGCTAGAACGAGGGCATGGGCGAAGAGGGCGTCGCCGAAGAGGACGGCCGCATGGGCGCCGTGCGTCCGATTGGGGGTGTCGCTCCCGTGTCGGGTGTCGGCCCCGTCGAGGACGTCATCGTGCACCAAGGTGGCAAGGTGGACTAATTCGATGATGCCTGCGCCGCGAACGAGGGCCTCGGAGGGCGGGCCACCGGCGCCGGAGCCGAAGGCGAGGAGCGGGCGGAGGCGTTTGCCTGGGTGCGCCAGGACATCGCGCACCATTGGGCGGACTTCAGGTTCGAAAACGGCTTCCTGGGCAGCGAGAAAAGTCTCAAGCGCCTTGAAGTGGTCCTCGAGACCGGCATGGAGCGGGGTACGCACGCCCGCAATGTGCGGAGGAAAAAGGCTTGGCGCAAGCGCAGGATGGCGCGGCCGGCGGTCTAATTCTCTTAGGGGATGATCTTCGTCTCGGTGGGCAGTGCGACCGACTTGGCGCCATCGCAGGCACTGCAATTAATGTGTTTTTCGGTCAGTGAGCCTTTGACTTTTTCGCTCGTGAAGCCGAGTCCGCCGCACTTCTTGCAGGTGATCATTTCATTCGTCGTCACGCTTACCTCGGCTCCGTGCATGATTTTATCGACGAATTTCTGAAGGCCCGCTGGAGACTCTTCGAGTGTATTGCATTCCACGAAGGCTTCCCGGCGGAGCGTAAGGCGTTTACCGGTGAGCGGCGGGAAGCTCGCGGTGAAGAGGAGTGAAACCGTGCCGACGTGCATGCCCGTGCAATGACCGATTTCACCGACCTTAATCGGGTGATCGAGGAGCAGGATGGCCATCGTGTCGACGCCCGCTGCGAGGCCGTCATTCGGGCCTGCGGCGGGCCAGGCGGCTTTCACGAGGAAGCGCTTATCGCCTAGGTCCTGCAGGATGGAATAATTAATCGTCGCTAGGTAGCCGGTCGCTTTGCTGAAACCGGTCGGTGAGCCGTCGATGATGCTCTGCTGCGCATAGGCGGAGAAGAGTCGTTGGAGTTCCTTCGTCGTCTCGGTCGCCGCAGGCTTGTTCAGTTTGCTGAGCTGGAAGGTGCGTGTGTTCTTTGTGACGGGAAGGGTGAAAGGGCGGAAGGGCGTAATCACCGGCGCCTCATCTTCAACGGTCGCGGCACCTGCCACGGTGGGTTTTTTTTCAGTGGTCGGCGTCTCGGCTGCGGCTTCAGGTTTCTTGGTGCCGAGGGCTGGCGTGGTTTGGGCCTGAACGGTCAATCCGGCTGTGAGAGCCAGCAAGGCAATGATGAGACGTGCGATCATAGGGCGATTAATCGAGGGAGCTTAGGTCACCTTCGGCGGGCGGAGGTGTGGACTTGGGCTTAGCCGAGGAAGCGTCACCGAGCAAAGGAGTGGTGGGCTTTACAGGGTCCGAATAACGAGAACCGCGATAACCGCTGTCATCGTCCTTATCGTCGTCGTCGTCATCGTCGAGGTCATCATCCTCAGGGTTAGGCTTGTCGCCGCGGGCGACGCGCTTCCGGCGGACGACGTAGGTGCCGACGCCGACGGCCACCAAGTAGAAGCCGAAGAGCACTCCGGTCATGACCAGCAGTGAAATCGGTTCAGCGATTGGGGTGATGAGCGCAACGAGGACCATGATTCCGACCAGCATGCCCCGCCAGGACTTCATCAAGGTGCGCGGGCGGACAATTTCGAGCCACATCATGATAATGAGCGCGAGCGGGAACTGAAAGGTAAGTCCGGTGAGGAGTGCCATCATCACCACGAAGCTATAGTAATCCGAGGCCTGCCAGGTGACTTCCATCCCGAGTCCGGCCGCGAAGTGCTGCCAGATCTGAATCGACATCGGGGTGAGCCATAAGAACGCCAAGGAGGCCCCCATGAGGAAGAGGAAGAAGGCGGCGATACAGAAGGGTATCAGCCCGCGTTTTTCTCGATCCGTCAGCGCGGGGCCGACGAAGCGTGCCGTCTCGTAGAGGAAGACCGGGGAAGCCAGACCGACGCCCACACCGAAGGCGGCATACATGAGCACTTTCCAGACGCCCATGAAGGTGAACTCCTTGAGCCCCTCCATGCTGACTAATCCGGCGTCAGGTTTGCCGATCATGAAACTAATCGGGGAGGTTTCGGGATGCTTAGCCCATTCGAGCGGCATGCCTAAGAAGGCAGGGGCCTTCTCGTAGAAGATGAGGGCGACGACCATGCCGACGGCAAACACGAAGACGACCCGGATGAGGGAGATCCGGAGGTCGTCGAGGTGTTCCATGAACGACATCTCGCTCCGGGGCTTATTGCGGCGAATGAGTGAGGAAAGCATGGTGCGGGTCAGTCCTTAAGGGGAGGTTGGGGTCAGTCCTTACGCAGGAGGTCCTTGATGACATCAAGGCTCAAGCCAGACGAGGCGGAGTCTGATTCGGTTAGGAGCTTACGCAACATCTCAGACTTGGACTTTTGGAGCTCCATGACGCGTTCTTCGATGGTACCGGCGGCGATGAGCTTGATGCTGGTGACCGTGCGGGTCTGGCCAATGCGGTGGGCTCGGTCCGTGGCCTGGGCCTCGGCGGCCGGGTTCCACCAAGGGTCGAAATGAATGACAGTATCGGCCCCGGTGAGGTTCAGGCCGGTCCCGCCGGCCTTGAGGGACATCAGCATAACCGGGATGGACGGGGTCGAGTTGAACGTGTCGCAGACCCCTTGGCGGTCCTTGGTCGAGCCATCGAGGTAGCAGTAGGGGATGTCGCGATCCTCGAGGGCGGTCTGGAGGAGTTTGAGGGCAGTGACGAACGTCGAGAAGACGAGCATACGGTGCCCCGCATCTTTGGATTCTTCGACGAGTTCCAGGAAGGCCTGAAGTTTGGCAGAATCGCCTTCTTCCATCTTGGGATCGAGGATGCGCGGGTCGGCACAAATCTGACGGAGACGAAGCAGCTGGTTGAAGGCCGCCATCTGGATGCGGGCTTGCGTGGCGCCCCCCATTTCCATTTCGAAGATTTCCTGACGCGTGGATTCGAGGATCTCGTCGTAGATCTTCTTCTGATTCTCTTCGAAGTCACAGTAGACGATTTGTTCGATCTTCGGCGGTAGTTCGGGTGCCACCGCAACCTTGGAGCGGCGAAGGATGTAAGGTGCCGCCATCTGCAGGAGGCGGTCGTCGTGCCACTTCCGTTCGTCGGCTTGGATGCGCTCTTCGGGCTTCGGCAGGTAGCCCGGCATAAGGAAGCCAAAGAGTGAGCGCAGGTCTTCGAGCGAATTTTCGACGGGGGTGCCGGTCAGGATGTAGCGGCCCTTCGCGACCAACTGCTTGACGGCCTTGGCCGCCTGCGCACGAGCGTTCTTGATATTCTGGCCTTCGTCGCAAATCGCGGCGCCCCACGTGATCAGCGAGAAAGCAGCGATATCGCGAGAGAGCGTGCCGTAAGAAGTGATGACGAGGTCGAACTTCTGTAGGTATTCCTGGGCGGTGAAGCGATTCTGCCCGTGGTGGGCGAGGACCTTGAGCGAGGGGGTGAAGCGGCGGGCTTCGCGGCGCCAGTTTTCAACGAGCGAGGCGGGGCAGACGACCAAGCAGGGGCCGTCTTCCGGGCGATGCTGTCGCAGCGCTTCCATGAAGGCCAAGGCCTGCACGGTCTTCCCCAGACCCATTTCATCGGCCAGGAGGCCGCCCAATGCATTATTATGAATATGCCAAAGCCAGGCGACGCCCACCTGCTGGTAGATGCGTAACATCTTCGTGAGCTCTTCACGAACCGGCGCCGGCTGAAGTTTGGAGAGATTGCGGATGGCCGAGGAGCGCTGGCTCCAGGTCTCGGGCGGGGCGAAGGCGGCTTGTAATTCCTCCGCAATGGCATCGGCGCTCGCGAGGTCCGCGTACCCAATTTTCAGGTTTAAATCTAAATCGATATCTCGCTTCGACTCCCCGGTGATGCGGCGCTGGGCGTTGCGAATCGACTCCATCAGTTCAGGCGTGATGAGGCGCGGTCCGCGATCCGTGTAGAAGAACATCCGACCGCTGGAAAGCGCCTCTTGGATGGTCTTTGGCGATTTGCCTTCGGGGTCGATGCCGATCGCGAAACGGAAACCGTCGTTCTCCTCAGCGGCGTCGCACTTCGCCTTGGCGAGGTCGACGTTGCGTAGTGAGTGAGAAAGGTTGTGGGTGAAGAACGCTCCGTTGTCGGTCATCAGCAACTTGTGATGGCGAGCGAGGAAGTTGAGCACCTGAATGGTGCCAGCGAGGTACCATTCGCGGGTCGTGGTTTCGAGGGTGAAGCCGCTGCGTTGCAGGACATCGCGAAGTTCGGCGACGGGGCCAGAGGACTGCTGCGGCAGGCGGATGCGTAGCCACTTCATTGACCCATCGACCCACGGACGGTCTTCGCGTCCGAGTTCCTGGGAGCGGACTTCCTGCTCTTCGGGCCCGTCGTCGACCGCTTCACCGCTGGCGGTGGTCTGTGGCGTGACCGCCGGTTCGTCGAGGTGTTCGTGGACCTTATCGAGTTGATCCCCATCCCACTGCAAAGGGGTTTCCGGCGCATTGGCCATACGGAAAATCTTCAAGCCTTTCCCGATAGCGAGGAGCTGTCGCAGGTGGCGACGCGTCAGGGGGAGGATGCCCTGCAACTTGCCGTGGCAGAGGTTTTCCAGAATCGCCAGGAAGAAGACCGTGTCCGGCTCGATGGTCCAAGCCTTGCTACGATCGAGGTTTTCTGGCGCGACTTGGGCGCCATCGACGCGGAGCTCGAGGCGGCAGATGATTTCATCCCGGGCAGCGGCGGTGACGATGTTCGGCGGCACGATGAAGCGCACCTCAATAGGCGTGCCACGTTTTTCTGAGAGGGTGAGGGATTTGAGCCGGGGGCCTGCCGTGGTCGTTTCCGCTTCCTTTGTTTTATCTTTTTTATCCGCCGTCTTGGTCGTTGTCGTCTTGCTTTCCGGTTTACCTGGAGGTGAGGCTGGTTTCGGTGGTGTTTCGGCCTTCAGGTAGCCTTCTTTGGCGGCGAGCACCAAATAGGCGGCCACCGAGTGGACGCATAACTTTCGGCGCCCGACGGAGACTTCGCAGCCGCATTCGTTACGTTGGAAGGTGATGGAGCGCAGATTCCAACGCGCTTCCCGGCTTTCCTTACCATCATCCACCAAGGCTTCGGCTACCGGGGCTACCCAGATGGCTTTCTTGACCTTACCCTTGGCCACCAATTCCTTGGCGAGGAGCACGGTGGCACCGCCAGCGAGATCAATCAGATCGTCTTCAGAGATGTTGGGCAACGGCTGTCGCGGCGCCATGGTGAGGGTGTGCGGTGGACGGCGCATCCCGAAAGGGTGCGCCAAAGAAAGGAAACTTAGCGGGAGACTATTGCCTAGATGGCAACGTCTTGGACCGGGACTCCTGGATGCATCTCGAAGATGCCTACGGGGGTCGTCGGGCCTGTCATCACGATGGAATAATCATCCCCGATGCCAATGATAATCTTACCGCCCGGCATATTGACCGTCAAATCTGCGTCAACTAGGCCCATTTTACGGGCTACCGCGGCGGAAGCCGAAGAAGATGACCCGGAGGCCAGGGTGTAGCCGGCCCCGCGTTCCCAGATTTCGATCTGCACATTCTGGCGATCGAGAATCTTCATGAACTGCACATTGGTGCGATTAGGGAAGTTAGGGTGCGTCTCGAGGTGGGGCCCGTAGGTCTGGGCGAGTTCCGGGGTGAGCTCTGTCACGGGAATCACACAATGCGGGTTGCCCACGGTGGCGGCCCAATACTTGAACGTCTTGCCGAGGACGGTAATTTCTTCGCCAAGGACTTCGCGGTCCGGACCGACGTGCGGGATGATGGGGGCGCGGAAGGATACTTTGCCCATCTCGACGCGGATGCGGTTGCCGCCTTCGAAGACGTTGCAGCGCACGATGCCACCGAGGGTGTGCAGGCGGAATTCTTCACCTTCCTTGATGCGCTTGGTCTCCAAGAGATGGCGGCAGAAAATGCGGATGCCGTTACCAGATTTTTCGGCCTCAGAGCCATCAGGGTTGAGGATGCGCAGACCGAAGGTGCCGTCGGTGCGTTCAATCGGACCGTAGAGGATGCCATCGGAGCCGAGGCCGAAGTGGCGGTGGCAGACTTTGCGGATAGCGTCGACCGAGAAAAGGGTGGGGCAATCCTTGGGCTCGAGGACGAGGTAGTCGTTGCCAAGGGCGTGGTATTTCGCGAAACGCATGCGTATCCTCTGATTGTGGGCATTAGCGTCGTTTGGCAAGCAAGGGGTGGTGCGACTGTCGGCTTGGAATGAAGCACGACTCAGCCTATCACTCTCCCATGCGCCTCCTGCCCCTGGTTGCCCTGTGCTGCGGAATCTCCCAGCTAGCCGCCGCCGAGTCTGGCTCGCGGCCGCCTAATATCGTCCTGCTGTATGCCGATGATATCGGCTGGGGTGATCTAGGCTGCTATGGTGCCAAAGTCATTCCCACACCCAACCTTGATCGTCTCGCCGCTCAAGGCACCCGTTTCACGGCAGGGTATTGCGTCGCAGCGACCTGCACGCCTTCGCGTTATTCTTTACTGACGGGTGAATATGCCTGGCGCCGCAGGGGGACTGGGGTGCTTCCCGGAGATGCCACCATGATTATCCAGCCGGGTCGGCCGACCCTGCCCGCTAGTTTGGCCAAGCTCGGCTACGCCACGGGCGTCGTTGGTAAGTGGCATCTCGGGCTGGGAGCTGGCGCGGTGGATTGGAATAAGGAAATTAATCCCTCCCCGAATCAAATCGGCTTCACGTACTCGTTCATCATGGCCGCGACGGGCGACCGCGTGCCGACGGTTTTCGTCGAGAACGGCCGCGTCGTCGGGCTCGAGGCACAGGACCCGATTGAAGTGAATTATAAGAATAAACCGTATCCCGGCGATCCTGACCTCACGCTGCCAGCCGAACGCGCGAAGCTGAAGATGGATTGGTCGCATGGACATAACATGGCGCTCATTAATGGCGTCGGCCGCATTGGGTGGATGAAGGGTGGTAAGTCGGCGATTTGGAATGATGAGACGATGGGCGACACTTTCTGTGACAAGGCCTGCGGCTTTATTGCGGCAAATAAGCAGAAGCCGTTTTTTCTCTACTACGCCTCGCACGAATGTCACGTGCCACGCGTGCCGAATCCACGCTTCCTCGGCAAGACGCCCTTGGGTCCCCGTGGCGACGCGGTGGTGGCGTTTGATGAGCAGTGCGGGCGCATTCTGGCTGAGCTCGAGAAACATGGCCTCACTGGCAATACCCTGGTGATGATGTCTTCAGACAACGGGCCAGTGCTCGACGACGGCTATAAAGATCAGGCCGTCGAACTAAACGCGAAGGCCGACCATTATCCAGCCGGCCCGTTCCGTGGTGGTAAATATAGTATCCTCGAAGGAGGGACGCGCGTCAGCCTCATCGCTCGCTGGCCTGGACACACCCCGGCGGGCAAGGTTTCCGAGGCACTCGTCTCTCAGGTCGATTTCCCGGCGACCTTCACTAAGATGGCCGGTGGCGATGCCAGCGAGTTGCTGAAGATTGACGGCGTTGATGTATCTGCGGCCTTTCTGGGTGGCGGCGGTCGCGATTACATTATCTCCAGCACCCAGGCCCAACAGCTTTCCTATCGGGATGCCCACTGGAAGTTCATCCCTGGCATCGGTCATCGCCGGGGTAAATCCGCGGCGGTCGTTGATCGGAATGAGCAGAACGATGAGGTGGAGAATCTTGATGCCGCCCACGATCGATTATTCGACCTCCAGGCGGACCCCGGTGAGCGCTCGAACGTTATCGCAGAGCACCCGGAAATCGCGGCGAAGCTAAGGACGCTGCTCGACGCTCAGAAGGCGAAGGGGGTCAATCAGCCGTTACCGAAGTAATCGGTCGAATAATTCGAGAGCGGTTGATTCTCCCGACTTGAAGCGGAGGAGGGAAGGGTGATGCTCGGGGCATGAGTCAGCCCCCTATTCGTGTCCTCTGCGTCGGTGCCGGCCATATGGGTCGTTCGCACGCCCTCGCCTACCACAAGCTTCCTGGCTTCCAAATTTGCGGGCTGGTGACCCGCTCCGCTGATTCGCGCGCCAAGCTCAACGCTGAGCTGGGCGGCGGCTATGCGGAGTTCGGCGACTTCCATGCAGCGCTCAAAGAGACCAAGCCCGACGCAGTTTCGATTTCCAGTTATCCCGATACGCATGCCGAATACGCCGTCGCCGCCCTCGCGGCTGGCTGTCATGTGTTCGTCGAGAAGCCTCTCGCGGTCACCGTGGCGGAAGCTGAACAGATTGTCGCCAAGGCCAAAGCGGTGAAGCGTAAGGTCGTGATTGGTTATATTCTCCGGCATCACCCAGCGTGGACTCAGTTCATTAAGACGGTGCAGACGTTGGGTAAGCCGCTCGTCATGCGCATGAATCTCAACCAGCAGAGTTACGGTGACATGTGGAAGACCCACCAAGCGCTGTTGCAGACATGCAGTCCCGTGGTGGATTGCGGCGTGCATTACGTCGACGTGATGTGCCTCATGACCGGTAGCCGCCCCGTGCGCGTCTCCGGGATTGGTGCCCGCTTGACGGAAGATATGCCCGCTGGGCAGATCAACTACGGTCAACTGCAGGTCACGTTCGCCGATGGCTCGGTGGGCTGGTATGAAGCCGGCTGGGGTCCGATGATGTCAGAGGAGGCTTTCTTTGTTAAAGATGTCATTGGCCCGAAGGGCTGCGTTTCGATCGTTGCGGGCAAAGCCTCGCAGGCGGGCAACTCTGCCGACGTCGATTCGCACTCCGCGGCCCAGGCGCTCAAGGTTCATTCCTCGCACCTCGGTCCGGATGGTAAGTTCACCAAGCCCGATGAAATCGTGCCGACGGATGCCGATCCTGGCCACGATGGTCTCTGCGAACGCGAACAGGCTTACTTCGAAAAAGCCATCCGCGAGGACATTGATTTGACCGCGCACATGGATGACGCCGTTAATTCGATGCGCATCGTCGCCGCGGCAGATCAATCCTTCCGCGAAGGCCGCACCATTAATCTCTGAGTGCGGCCGATGGCTCATCCAAACCTCGTCTTCATGGGCGTCTCTGGCTGCGGCAAGAGCACTGTGGCGGAGATGTATGCGCAGCGCACGAGTGCCACGCTCATTGAGGCCGACGGCTTTCATCCGCCCGAGAACATCGCGAAGATGAGCGCCGGGATTCCGCTGACCGATGCCGACCGCGCGGGGTGGCTCGCCGCGATGTCCGCGCGCCTGGCTGCGGGTAAGGCCCGTGGCGAGGCGATGGTCGTGACCTGTTCCGCTTTGAAGAAAACCTACCGTGACCGCCTGCGGGACGGGGATCCAGACCTTTTCTTCGTCTTGCTCGATGGCAGTCAGGAGCTCCTCCAGGCACGACTGGATGCTCGCAAAGGGCACTTCATGCCGCCTGGCCTGCTTGGCAGTCAGCTGGCGACGCTGGAGCGACCGAACCTCGCTACGGAGAAATGCCTCCACGTCAGCATCGGCCTGAGTCCGGAGCAAATCTGCGGGACGGTTGGCTTGGCGATGCGCCGTTTTGCCTGAAATGCAGAAGGCCCGCCATGGGCGGGCCTTCGTCGTTCGGTTAAGCCAGAAATTACTTTTTCCAGACAACCTTGGACGGCTCGATGATGCTCGTCTGATCCTTGGTCGGGAAGCCCTGCGGGACTGGGATGGTGACCTTGCCGGTCGCGGCCCATTCTGTCGAGCGGGCAAGGATGGTTTGGAAGCCGACGCAATGCAGGGCATCGAAAGAGGTGTCGCCGGACCAGATGTGGCCCATCGAGGTGGTCACGACGCGTCCTTTGTTAAAAGGCGCGAACCAGACCATCGGCTCATGCATATCCGTGCCGCCTGCTTCCGGCTTGGAGTAGGAGCTGGCGAGCACGTGCATGTGGTCGGCACTGCCGCGCATGCGGTGATAGAGCTCGTCGGAGGCGTGCATCCATTCAGCCGGCAGGTCTTTCATGATGGGGTGGGAGGCATCGCGGGTCTTGAGCGTGAAGATGTGTTTCGAGCCGTGGCCAGAGCCGAAGCCCTTGGTCTGATTTTTTTCATCGGCGTCGACGAGGGCGACGGCCTTACCTGACTTGTCGTCGACCGCGATGCGGCTGGCGAACGTGGCACCGCGCCAACCCGCGCAGATCATCTCGTTGAAGTTATCCCAGCCCGTGAAGGCGTTGTTGGCGGCGTGGACGTTGACGAGGCCGCCGCCATTCATGACGTATTCAGTGAAAGAGTCCTTCATGGCGCTGCCCCATTCCGGACCGTTGTAGTTATTCACGATGACCTGGTAGTCGGTGAACTTCGGGGACCACTGTTCCCATTCGGCAGCGTGCTCTTTGACGAAGGCAGCCTCTTCGGCGTTCCACGCTTTCATCGCGGCGTCGAAAGCCTTCTTGGCATCAGCGTCGCCGGCCTTGGGCTTGCCCGGCTTTGCTTTCACAAAGGCGGCGGGGGCCGTGGCGACGGTTACTTTAAAGAGGCCCGTGGCTTCGAGGGTGGCCTTGCAGGATTCGGTTGTCCGTACCCAGTCGTGGTTATTGCGTCCGTCGAGAATCAGGACGCGGATCTGCTCGGCGGCGGCGAGCGGGAGGGTGAGGAGAGCGAGCAGGCAGAGGAGCCCGAGCTTTGGCAGGGTTTTCATGGGGAGGGCCTCATTGGACCTATTTCCCGAGCGTGGGCGAGCGTTTTTAACTTCGGTCGAGGGAGCGGTAGTGAATGGCCTCTAATAGGTGGCTGGTGGCGATATGCTCCGCGGCCGCGAGGTCGGCAATCGTCCGGGCGACGCGGAGGATGCGGTCGTAAGCCCGGGCAGAGAGGCCGAGTTTCTCCATCGCCTGCTGCAGGAGGTCGCCTTGGGCTTTCTCCAGGGCGCAATATTCGCGTAGTTCTCGTCCGCCAAGGAGCGCATTGCAGCCGCCTGATCGCCGACCAAAGCGCCCCCGCTGCCGTGTGCGGGCGGCTTCGACGCGTAAGCGCATCGCCTCAGACGGTTCGCCTGGCGCGGCGGAACGAAGTTCTTCGATGGAAAGGGCCGGTGCTTCGACTTGAATATCAATCCGATCGAGTAAGGGCCCCGAGATTTTAGCCCGATACTTTCGCACCTGCATCGGCGAGCAGCGACACTCGCGTTGGCGATCACCCAGATGGCCGCAAGGGCACGGGTTCATGGCGGCCACTAACATCAGCCGAGCGGGCAGGGTAACCTTAGCGGCGGCGCGCGAAACCGTGACCTGACCATCTTCTAGCGGCTGTCTTAGGACCTCGAGTGCCGAACGGCGGAATTCCGGAAGCTCATCGAGAAACAGCACGCCCCGGTGTGCCAGTGACACTTCTCCAGGGCCAGGGATCGCGCCGCCACCGATGAGCCCGATGTCGCTGATGGTGTGATGCGGCGATCGGAACGGCCGCTGCCAGCAGCGGGCCACATCGTTCATCGCGGCCCCCGCGGCGGAATGGACGCCAAGTATTTCGAGGAGCTCTTCCGCGTCAGGCGCCGGCAGGATGGTTGGAATACGCTTGGCGATGAGCGACTTCCCCGAGCCTGGCGGTCCAATCATCAAGAGATTGTGCCCGCCGGCCGCGGCCACCTCGACGGCCCGTCGGATGGCGGTCTGCCCTTTGACTTCGGAAAAATCGGGCTGCGATTCGCCGCTCGCATGGCGCGGGGTCATGGTTGCCACGAGCGGTGTCACTTTCGCTTCGCCGGTGAGGAAGCGCAGGGCGCCATCTAGTGAATCAGCGGGAATCGCTTCGATGCCTCCGACCAGCGCCGCTTCTTCGGCAGATGTGCGTGGGAGGATGACACCGCGCATGCCCGCTTTCCGGGCGAGGATGGCCATAGCCACGCCGCCGCGCACAGGACGAGTTCCTCCGCTCAAGCCGAGTTCTCCGGCGATGAGGTAGTGCTTTAGGAATTCCCGGTTCAATTGCCCGGTCGAGGCGGCAATCCCGAGGGCGATGGGTAGGTCGTAAATGGAGCCTTCCTTTTTCAGGTCACCGGGGGCGAGATTGATGGTGGTGCGGGTTTCTGGTAGGCGGAGTCCACTGTTCTGCAGGGCGGATTGCACACGCTCTTCGGATTCTTTCACGGCTGCGTCCGGTAGGCCCACCAACCAAAGCCCCATCTCTCCTTTCTCCCCCGTATTCACCTCGATCTCGACGGGAACGGCCTCGACTCCGACGAGGGCGGCGGAACGGAT
>CAIKRN010000152.1 GCA_903829855.1 uncultured Opitutia bacterium | reverse complement strand
GGGCTTCTGCTTGTTGCGGTCCATGAAACTAATGGCTTCGTCGGTGAAGATGTCGGTGAGGAAGCCATCCAACTTCTGCAGCTTGTCTCCGCGGTAGATCATGTTGTGCGAATGTCCGGAGCCGAATTCAGGATCGGCGTCCGGGTGCTGGGCGTAGTTGTGTCCGCCGACGAGGAAGCCGAAGAACTCGTCGAAGCCGCGGGAGTTGGGGTGGTGCGGCTTGTCGAAGCCTTGGTGCCACTTGCCAATCAAGGAAGTCGCGTAGCCAACGTCATGCAGCTCATTCGCGATCGTCCGTTGATCAAGCGGTAGGCCGAGTTCGGCTTCCTTGCCGACGTGTGGGTTGAACTCATGGCCAAAGCGCGTTTGAGCTCGGCCGGTGAGCATGCCTGCGCGTGATGGGCTGCAATACGGACAGGTGACGTAGCCCGACGTGCAGCGCACGCCACTGGCTGCGAGCGCATCGATGTTGGGGGTGGGGATGATTTTGCCGCCATGCACGCCGATGTCGCCGTAGCCAAGGTCATCGGCGAAGATGATCAGGATGTTGGGCTTGTCGGCCGCCAAGGCCGAGAGGCAGGTCAGCAGAAGGGCGAGCAGTCGCAGGGGCATGCCTCACCCTAAGCAGGTTCCAGGCAGATAACAGAATAAAGAACCTCTGACGATTAGAGCCGCGTGCCGTTGACCTTGATCCACGGCGAGAAGGCCCCGGAGGTGTGTACTTTGACCTTTCGGCACCAGATACAATCGCCGCAGAAGGCAAAGAGTTGATCCTGATCTTTCCCGCCGAGGGCGACGCCGAAGGCACGTGTATGGTCAGGGAAGGGCAGGATGACTTGGGTGGGGCCGTCGTCGGCGCAAATCTGGAGGCCGGAGCGCGTGGCGATGATGAGCTGGCCTTCTTTGGCGTAGCACGCGCCTTCGGCCCCGGTGTCGTCATCCCAATCATTCACGTGCAGCCAGAAGAACTTCTCTTTATGGGTGAGCGTACCGTCGGCATTGGCTTGGTAGCTGTAGGCCCATTTAGAGTTACCGTCTGCCACGGCGAGAAGCCATTGATCAGGACGGAGGGCCAGCCCGGTGGCGCGTTTGAGTCCGGTGTCTACGCGCGCCTTCTTGCCATCCTTCACGAACCAGACGCCTTCGTCGCCGGCCTCACCCGTGGCGTAGAGGCCGCCTTGGGGTGTCGCCAGAATATGCCGGGCCTTGAGGTCGCTCATGACCTCCGTGGGGTGGCCGGTATTATCGTAAGCGAGAATCTTGCCCGTGCGTGCCGAGGCGGCGTAGAGTTCACCCTTGGCGCCGACACTCAAGGCGTTCGCCTGGGCGGCTTCGGCGAAATCGGTAATCTTGCCGTCGAGCCCAATGCGCTGAATGCGGTCAGTGCGCGTATCGATGAAGAAGATTTCGCCAGCCGCGTTAGGGCTGGGGCTTAAAATTCCCGGACGCTGATCGGCGAAGAGCTGCCAGCCCTCGCCAGGTAGGAGCACGTCCTGTGCTCGCGGGGCACTGGAGCCGGCGAGCGCAGGCTTAGGCCAATCCTTCCAGATGAAGGCCATGGCTTCGCGATGGTAGTCGTAGTAGCCGGCAACGTGGCCGCCATTGATGATGCGGAAGCGGTAATCGTAGCCAGAGAACTTCATCGCCTTATCCATCTCTTGGTCGAGGAGGAACCAGTCGCCCGCACAGTTTTCCATGTCACGCATGCCTGTCGTGAGATAAGCCCGAATGGGCTTGGCTTCATATTTGCGGACGAGGGTGGGGTATTCGTGTCCGCCGCGGAAGGCGACGAAGCTGCCGCTGTTGACATACACGCGACTGAACCATTCCGGGCGTTCCCAGGCGGCGGTGAAAGCGGCGATGGCCCCGCTGCTGCCGCCCGAGATGCAACGGTCATTGCCCGACGTGGAGAGGTTGAGCTTCTGCTCCTTGGCGATGAGTGGGAGGAGTTCTTCGATGAGGAAGCGAGCATTGGCATCGCCGACGCCGTCATACTCGAGGCAGCGATTGCGCCGACCCATGGTGCCTTTGATGGGGGCCGGGGTGTCGCCAGGGCGGACGAAGACGCCGATGCAGACGGGAATTTCACCGGTGGCGATGAGGGTCTCGAGCAATTCCTTTTCCTTAGGATTATAACCATCGGTCTTGACGTAGACGCAGGCGGGCTTGGCTGGGTCGTACTGGGCGGGGATAAAGACCACGACGTCACGGACGGTGCCGGGGAAGATTTTGCTGTCGTTGAAGATGAATTTGCGAATCTCTCCTTTGAGAATCTTCTCGGGGGCGATTTCGGGGGCAGTGTAAACCACTGCTTCGGCGGTAATCGGTGCAGCGATGGCACTGCCGGCGAGCGGCTTGATCAGCCATTGGAGGTGAGTGTCGCCTGCTTTGTTCTCCCAGAGGTCAATCTTGGCCCCGGGTGCCTTAATCCCGCCTAAATGATCAAGGCCTTTGCCGTTGGTGTGCTTGGGGAGGAGGTTGAAGGAGCCGTCGGCTTGTTTGACGATGCGCCATAACTGCTCCGGACGCCCCGTGTCCGCTTCCATGAGGAGTGGGGTGCCGTTATTCTGGCCGGCTTTCTCCACGGTGAGCACGAGATCGGGCGCCCCGGCCGTGCGGAGGGAATAGAAGTCAGCCCCCTTGGGGAGGAAGATCCACTTCTGGTTGGGTTGAGCGGTGGCCTTGGCAATCGTCACGCGCTCGCCAGGTTGAGCGGCTTCGAGGACAAGGTCCGGAGCGCTGGCGGAGTGAATCGCGTAGGCGCCCCAGTCTTCGGCTTGAGCGACGAGCCCAAAGGTGAGCAGGGAACAGAGTAGGAGTTTTTTCATAAAGATATTATTTCTTGGGGACGAATTTCTGGGTGAAGTCGCGCACGGAGCGGGTAAAGGTCCAGTCTGCGGTTTCGGGCAGAGTGCGCGCGGGGGTATTAAGCCAGCTCTCGATGACGTATTCATCGGGTTTTCCGTCCACGAAGGCGTAATCGTAACCCTGGCGCATCACGCCGACGTACCAAGTGGAGTCATCGGCGAGGTGGAGTTTGTCCATGCGCGCGTGGTCGGCGGCCCAGTAGACGAGGCTGAACGGGATTTTCCGTTGGCGGCAGGCGACCTCGAGTTTCTTTACGTCGGGCCAGTTGCCTGGGTAGATGCGGTTACCGATCGTAAAATGATTCCAATCCACATCGAGGCGGAAGAAGTCGAGTCCGCGTACATTCCGGGCCTTCAATTCGGCCTGCAAGGCATCGAGGAAGCTCAAGAGTTCTTCGCGCTGGAGAAATGGGTAGGGCTCGATGTCCCCGACGCGCACTTCGGGGAAGTGCTGGCGAACGAGGGCGATGAAGTTGGCCGTTTCCTGCACGGCATAGATATCGGGTTTCTTCATGTGCTGGCGGACGCAGCACAAGGGCTCATCCATGGCCACGGCGTCGATCTTGCCGCCAAGGGCTTTCACGCGATCTAACTGTTTGCGTTCCGCCTCGAAGGTTTTCTGGCCGGTAATACCCCACTCCTTCACCGCGCCAACTTCTAGCCCTAAGCGTAGGCCCCATTGCTCAATCATCGGCAGCCAGACACGCAGTTCGTCATCGGTAAAATTTTTAAGATGCGTGGCCGTGCAACCGAGTACGGTGATGTTCTTTCGAGTCTCGGCCCATTCTGCTGGGTGGGTGAACAACTCGCGCAGTGCAGTCGCCTGATTCGCGCCCGGTGGCATCATCCAGACCTCGGTCCGTGGTGCCGGGGTGTCCGCTGCGATCAGGGTGAAGGGCAGAAGGGCGAGCAAAAGGGACTTAAGCATAGTTTTTCGAGCGAGGTTCAAGGGCGGGGCTGAGATAAAGAATAACGGCGGCGAACAAGAGAAACCCGCCGGTCAGGTATAGTCCGCTCGCTGGTGATTTTGTCGCCTCATTAAGTTTGCCGATGAGGGAGGGGCTGACGAAGCCGCCGAGATTGCCGCACGAATTGACCAGCGCGATGCCCGCGGCGGCCGCCGTGCCGCGCAGGAGCGCACCTGGCATCGACCACTGAACGGCCATCATGCCCATGACGCCCGCGGCGGCGAGGGAGATGCCCACGATCCCCAGTAGGCCGTTATGGGCGAAGCCACAGCAGGCGAAACCGATGGCAGACAGGACCGCCGCGGCGCTGGCATGCAGGCGCCGTTCGCCTTGCCGATCTGATCGGCCGCCTAGCCAAAGCATGAAGATGACGGCGATAGCCCAGGGGATAGCGCTGATAAGGCCGACCTGCAGGTCGCCACTCCAGCCGAGTCCTTTGATGATTGCGGGAATCCAGAATGATAACGCGTAGAGACCCATCATCGTGCAAAAATAGAGCAGACAGAGTTTCCAGACGAGCGGCTGAAGAAAGGCTTTAAGTGCTGAGTTGGCTGTTTCGGCTCCGACTGCCGGCATGGGGTTCTCACTTTGGAGATCCGTGGTCAGCGTCTGCTGCTCATCGTCGCTCAGCCAAGGCGCATCCGACGGGCGATCTGGCAGGCTACGGAAGACCCAGAGGGCCAGTAAGAGGCAGGGGATGCCTTCGAGGATGAAGAGCCACTGCCAGTTCTGGAGGCCCTCGCTGGGCGGATGCTGGAGGATGAAGCCAGAAAGCGGTCCACCGATGAGTCCCGCGACGGGAATGGCCGTGAGGAAGAGCGCAAAGACGCGGGCGCGAATCGCGGAGGGGTACCACGTGGTGAGGTAGAGAATTACCCCGGGGAAGAAGCCGGCTTCGGAGGCGCCAAGTAGAAGGCGTTGCAGGTAGAATTGATTCTCGGTGTGCACGCACGCCCCTAGGGCTGAAATCATGCCCCAGAGTAGGATGATGAGGGCGATGGCTCGCCGTGCTCCGATGCGATTGAGCATTAAGTTGCTCGGCACCTGGAAGGCGAAATAACCGATGAAGAAAAGGCCGGCGCCGAGCCCGTAGGCCGTATCGGTCAACTTGAGCGCGGCACTGAGGTCATGCTGGGCGAAACTGACGTTTACTCGGTCGATGTAGTTGACCAAGTAGCACGAGAACAGAATCGGGAGGATGCGCAGGCTGACCCGGCGGTAGAGAGGGCTCATCGGCGGGGAGACGGAAGATTATTTTTTGGCTTCGGCGACGCTCACCGTGCCGTTGATCGTGAGGTTCTTCACGTCGGCTGTCTTGGAGCCGGCAATCCAGCTACGCTTCTTGGCGGTGGCAAAGTAAGGATGCTGGGCGGTAATGGGTGCCTGATCGTCGATTTTGAAAGCGAAGCTGTCGTCTTTCCATTCGACGCGCAGGTGATGCCATTCGCCTGCCTTGGCGGCGTATTTCTGCGTGGCGATGGTGTGGGAGGCCTTGGCGGTATCTTCCTGAATGACGACGGTGCCGCCAAGGACGACGACCCGGCCCACGTGTTTATCGGCATCGCAGCCAACATAGAAAACGCCGGCGGCGTCTTGCTTGAAATCAAGTTCGATGACGGCGGCGGACAGGCCGACTTTATGCCAGAGCACAGGGACGTGTTTTTCTTCGGTGATTTCGACCATATGGAGCACGCCATTGTCGGGCGTCCATTTGCCCTTGGCCTGCGACCAGGTGGCATCGAGTGGTTCTTTGAAAGAGGGGGCCGCAAGCGAAGGCAGGGGCTTGTCGTTTAGGAGCGGCTTACTGTCGGCCCCATAAGCGACGGAGGTCAGGGCGAGGGCGAGGAGGGAGAGGCGCATGGGGTGAGTGTGGAGTATCGAGTGTGGAGTATGGAAATGAAAAGCGACGGGCTAAGGGCTGGGACGTGGGAGATTACAAAGAAGCGTCGCTTTAAGCCTACGCTTAGCGGGTGGGCTCGACGATGACGTCGTCAATCTCGATGCCTTTCTCGCCGCCGTTCTGCATCCAGAGCAGTTTGCGCTTGGTCGCATCGAAGTTTGGACGCTTCAGGGTGTGCTGCCATTTTCCGTCGACGGACATGTCCGCTGTATCGCCCTTGAAAACGAGCTTCACCGTGCGCCACTCGTTATCTGACAGGTCGATCTTTTCGCTTGGGAAATATTCGTTGGTGCGCAACGAGCCGCTGACGGCCAGGGGCGGGAAATTCTTCTGCAGGAGCGGGTGGTTCTTGTCGTAGGTGTGTCCGTCGACTTCCAGGACGATGGATTCGCGATTAAGGCGAACGCGGAGCATG
>CAIKRN010000151.1 GCA_903829855.1 uncultured Opitutia bacterium | reverse complement strand
TCTTGGCGAGGGTCTCGAGCTGGTCGATGGCGGCCGGACGGCGTAAGTCCGCGGCGACGAGGGAGGGCTTACGGACGCCTTCCTTCTTCACGAGGTGCTTGGCGAGCTTGGCGGCGCTGGTGGTCTTGCCGGAGCCCTGGAGGCCGACGAGGAGCACGCGCAGCGGGCGGCGGGGGTCGATGGGGCGTTCGCCTTCGCCGAGCAGCTTGGTGAGCTCGTCGGAGACGATCTTGACGGCCATCTGGCCGGGGTTGACGGACTCGATGACCGCCTGGCCCAGGCAGGCGGCCTTGACGCGTTCGGTGAAATCCTTGGCGACCTTGAAATTGACGTCCGCGGACATCAGCGCCGAGCGCACCTCGGTCAGCGCCGGGGCGATATTCTCCTCGGTGAGCTTGGAGAGCCCACGCAGGTCGCGGAGAGCCTTGGTCAGTTTGTCGGTGAGGTTGGCGAACACGGGACGGGAAGGAAAAGGAAGCCAGGCTGGAAAGGCAAGAGGGACGGAGCCGGCTCGCTCGGAACTCGGCCGGGAAAGGGGGATTAGGGCCAGCCTGGTGCCCCTGCGGCAGCGCCGCCAGAGCCTACTTGTCCAATTTGGTGACGGTGACGCTTTGCAGGTAGTATTTCGCGAACTTGGGCCCGTCGGAGACCAGGGCGAAATTATAGCCCCAGTAGTTCACGAACTGCGCATCCTCGATTCGCCAACGCATGACGTGCCACTTCTTGTTATCGGGTACGGTATACCAACCGGCTTTGGCGTTCTTGAGCCCGGTCGTCGATTCATACGTGAGCTTGAAGCCGGCGTTGTCATTGGCTTCATTGCGTCGCACGACGACGGTGATCTCGATCGGTTGGGCCGAGTAAGAAAGGAAGGCCGGATCGACGGCGAACACGTTGCCGCCCGGCACGTCGCCGGCGCGGGCCGAGCCACCGTACACGGTGACGGCGCTGGCGATGGCGTCGCCTGACAGGGCGTGCAGGCCTTTCGCCTCCGCTCGTCCGTCGGCATAGCGGAGCGACACGGACTTCGCCGCCGAGAAATCGCCGCCCCAGGGAAGGCGACGTCCCTTGTTGGTCGCCGCTTGCTTCAGGAGTGTTTCCGGCGGATCGAATACGATCACCGGCACGTTCGTGACTTCGGTGCGCGCTTCGCCGGTCAGCGTATCGATGGCCTTGGCCGGAGCGGCGAAGGCCGTCCCCTTGCCGTGCGCCCACGTGACCAGGACGGGGCCGGCGGTTCCGCGGAACACGAACCCATAGTGGCGCCCGTCGAGGAGTACCCAGCCGAGGTATTCCGGCCTCTGTCCGAGGTGCTCGATCATCCGCTGCATTGCGGCATAGGCCGGCCGTGGCTGGCCCTTGCCGTCCAGCAAGCCCATCGGTCCGCTGTCGCCATCGCGGCCTTCGAACCAGTGGATGCAGGCGACGCCTTGGGCGATGCCCATGGTATAGGCCTTCACCAGCGCCGCGGCCTGCGTTTCGAGACCCTTCTTGGCGTCGACCCCTAGTTCGGTGAATACCACCGGCACGTCGGCCTTGGAGGGGTCTTGGGCGGCCAGCATCTTGCGAAGGACGGGCACGATATTCATGAACAGCGGCTCGGTGCCGGCGTCCTCGGCCACGCCGTCGAGCAGTTCGTACGGATGGAGGGTGACGTAGTCGTAGTGGCCTCTGGCGCCGGCCTTGATGGTTTGCTCGAGGTAGTTGATGTGAGCGGATTTCGCGGCCAGGCCGATGCGACAAGACGGGTCCGCCGCCTTGGCGGCGTCGTAGGAGGCGACGACGAGTTTGGCGTAATCGGCCGGCGTCTGGTCCTTGCCCGTGAAGTTCGGGGGTTCGTTCCAGACTTCCCAGTCCTTGATCGAGCCCTTCATATGTCCGACCACCGCGGAGACGTAACGGCTCCAGCCCGCGAGGTTGTTCACCGGCAGGGTGCCCGGCTTGTCGAGTTTGTTCCAGCCTGGGGTGCTCAGGAAAAGTCCGCCTACGGTGAAGCTGTGTTCCTTGAGGTATGCTAGCTGCGCGTCGAGCGCGTCCCAGCGCCACTTGCCTTCTTCGGGTTCGACCGCGCCCCAAGCCGTCTGGGCGGTGCGATCATGCCGGAGTCCGATCGCCTCCATCTGCGGCACCCAGCGGGCATTGTCCTGGGCCGTCCGGTTGTTGATGTGGCAGCTGCCGATGCCGAAAGGTTCGTTGGTTTCAGCCGCGATTAGTGCGAGCGCGGTGAAAAGGCAGGCGACAGTGGACGCGGCGAGGGTGATACGCATGGGCAGGGCGGGCAGGGTGAGCCTCCGCGGTCTGACCCTACTTAGGAAGTTCGCGCTACCAACCTAAAAGCCGATCGGCATACGGCTTTCTGCCCCGCATCTTCGAAACGCCCGCTTCTTGCTTTCCTTTCGTTTTCCCGTCTTCTTCGCCCCATGGA
Source organism: uncultured Opitutia bacterium (assembly GCA_903829855.1). Taxonomy (GTDB): domain Bacteria; phylum Verrucomicrobiota; class Verrucomicrobiia; order Opitutales; family UBA953; genus UBA953. The sequence goes on along the minus strand of CAIKRN010000151.1, from coordinate 15 downwards.
AATCCTCATCATGGG
>CAIKRN010000150.1 GCA_903829855.1 uncultured Opitutia bacterium | reverse complement strand
GCTCGGCGTAGGATTGTGTTGAATAATGAAGTTCTGCCAGTCTGCCACCCAGACCGCACCGTCGGGACCGACCGCAGCACAGACCGGGGAAAGCCACTCATCGGAGCTGGCGAGCAGATTGAAGCCATCCTTGGCGACGTAGCCCGCCCCCTCGGCCTGCACGTCCATGAGCGCCACGATTTTCATCGTCGGCTCGCAGACCATGGCCTTACCCTGCAGACGTTCAGGCAGTTGGGCGGAGTAGATGAAATTGGAACACGCGGCGGCCGTATAACCGCCCATGACGTCGACTTGCCGGAAGTTCGGCGTAATCGTGTGGGCCTCACCGACCAAATTAATCTTCTTGGCCGTCATCGTACGTGCTCCCTTCGGAATCACGGTATTGGGAATACCTCCATAGAAGATCGGGGCGCCATTAGCGGTGCCGCCAAAATCATCGCCAGCGGCGTTGGCGCTCTGACCCCAGGTGTTGTTGCTAAACTGATGGAGGAACTCCAGCTTCGCTCCATCTGCGGAGAAACGGTAGCTGCCTTGGGCGAACCTCTTGCTCTCGCCGCCGACCTTGCCATCAAAACCACTGTAGCCCACGGCGCCTCGCAACCAGTTGTCATAGCCATAGGAAAGATTGCTGGCCTGCGCGTGCGTATCGCGGATACCCCAACCCGTCATGATCACCTGGCGGATATCCGCATGATCGCCACCGGTGCTATCCTTCAAGAACAGAAAGTTCGGCGGCTGGGATACGATGATACCGCCGTTGGCGAAGGTGAAGCTCGTGGGGATGTTAAGATGATCGGCGAAAACCGTGAACTTGTCGGCCTTGCCGTCGCCGTCCGTATCCTCGCAAATAACAATCTTATCGTGACCCTGCTGTTGGTCTGCCATGACGCCATGGGGGTAATCGGAGGTCTCGGCGACCCACAGACGCCCACGATTATCCCAGGCGAAGGCGATGGGCTTCATGATGTCCGGCTCGGAGGCGAAAAGCATCAGTTCCATGTCGGCTGGAACCTGCGTGCGCTCCATGCTGCCCTTCACGGAGAAAGGTTTCTGGAAAGTCAGTGGTTTCGGACGTTTTTCGTAGTTCGCGACATTGGCATTTTCTTCGCGAATCTCCGGCTCACGCTGGTCGAGGAATTTCTGCCAATTCGCAAGACGTGCGGAAGGCAGACCTGCTTCCAATTCTTTGCGAAAGGATTCGGCGGTGACACCTGCCTTTAGCACGAAGACCGACACGAGCTGACCGGAAGGCAGTTTGATCGACTCACCGAGCGCGGGTTGGCCCTGAGCGTCGAGCTTCACCAAAAGCGCATCATAATACCCCAGACGAGCGGCATCAGGGGTCGCCCCGTGGGCGTAGTCGAACCAGATGGCATCGCGACCAAGGGCCGCCATGAGGTCATGCAACGGGCCGCGGGCTGATTGCTCTCCGCCGGCGGCATCAAAATATAACACGCGCAGAGGGCCGGCGGGGGCGGCGAACGATGAGACCATGGACAGGACCAGGGTGAGGAGCGAGACCAGGAGACGCATAGGGGTGTGCTTAAACAAACATCGGGCCCCGGATTGGCAACCCGGAGAATCGTCGAACTTGGGGCATTTCACGCGAAAATCGCCGGACGTTGTCGCAATAATGAAAGGCTATAGGAATGAGGCACAAAAAACGGCGCCCGCTTGGGCGCCGTTGTTCGAACGACTGATCAGCGATCTCAGTGGTCGTGGTGATCACCACCCGCCGCAGGCTTATTGTCCTCGGGCATGTCGGTGATAAGGCACTCGGTCGTGAGCAGCAGGCCGGCCACAGAGGCAGCGTTGATGATCGCGGTACGGGTGACCTTGGTCGGGTCGACGACGCCGGCCTTGATGAGGTCTTCGTAAGCGCCGGTTGCCACGTTGTAGCCCTCGGCACCCTTGTGCTTGAGCATCACTTCCTGGACAATGAGGGAACCTTCGACGCCGGCGTTGAAGCACAGTGTGCGGAGCGGCTCTTCGATCGCCTTACGGACGATCTGGGCGCCAATCTTCTCGTCGCCGACGAGGGAGTTGATCACGGAGTCGATGGCCTTGACGGTGCGCAGGAGGGCGACACCACCACCGGGGACGATGCCTTCTTCCACGGCCGCACGGGTGGCGTGCAGCGCGTCGTCGACGCGATCCTTCTTTTCCTTGAGCTCGGTTTCGGTCGCGGCACCCACGTGGATGACGGCGACGCCGCCGGCCAGCTTAGCCAGGCGTTCCTGGAGCTTTTCCTTATCGTAGTCGGAGGTGGTTTCTTCGATCTGGCGACGGATCAGCTTCACGCGACCCTGGATATCGGCGGACTTGCCGGCACCCTGGATGATGGTGGTGTTTTCCTTATCGGCGACGATGCGCTTGGCACGGCCGAGGTCGGCGATCTTCACGGACTCGAGCTTGATGCCGAGGTCTTCCGTGACGAAGCGGCCACCGGTGAGGACGGCGATGTCTTCCATCATGGCCTTGCGGCGGTCGCCGAAGCCAGGGGCCTTGACGGCGCAGACGTTGATCGTACCGCGGAGGCGGTTGACGACGAGGGTGGCGAGGGCTTCGCCTTCGATTTCCTCGGCGATGATCAGGAGCGGCTTGCCGGTCTTGGCGACTTCCTGGAGGAGAGGCAGCATGTCCTTCATGGCGCTGACCTTCTTCTCGTAGAGGAGGATGTAGGCGTCTTCGAGGACGGCCTCGAGCGTCTCGGCGTTGGTCGCGAAGTACGGAGAAAGGTAGCCCTTGTCGAACTGCATGCCTTCGACGACGTCGAGGGTGGTCTCGATGGTCT
>CAIKRN010000149.1 GCA_903829855.1 uncultured Opitutia bacterium | reverse complement strand
CGCGGCATCTTCACCGGCTCCGAAGGCGAGATCATCCGCCTCGCGACTCCAGAAAAACGTATCGCCCTGCTCCTCTCGATTCTCGGCTCCGACCAGCCCGTCGAACTCCCCCTCGATGACGTCGAAGGCCTCGCCGACGAAGCCTAGCCCTTCTTCACATGATTCTCGATCAACTCTCCGCTTCTGCCGCCTACGAATCGCTTCACCCGCTCTTCCCCCTGGCCTTTGCCTACCTACGGACATTCGACCGCGAGACCGTCGACGGTAAATATGAACTTCAGGGCCAAGACCTCGTGGCCATCGTCCAGCGCTACCAGACAGCAGCTTCGGCCGATAAGCTCTGGGAGGCCCATCAGGTCTACGGCGACATCCAGGTCGTTTACCAAGGCCTCGAGTATTGCGGCCACACGGACCAAACCACATTGACCGTCACGAGACCCTACATCACCGAGAAAGACGTCGAGAAGTATATGCTGCCTGCGAGCGCGTCCACCCTCCTCACCCTCGGCCGAGGTAATTTCGCGGTCTTTTACCCACAGGATGCGCATCAGCCTGGCGTGCAGATCGGCACTCCGGGCGAAATTCTGAAAGTCGTTATTAAATTCCGGCTAAAGGCCTGAACCTTAGCGGGAGGGAACCTTGCCTCCGAGCTGGGGTCATCTACGGATACCTCATGCTCTCCCGCCTCGCCCTTGCCTGTCTCGCGCTGACCTTTGCAACCTTCCTCCGGGCTGAAGACCCTGAGCGCATTCGAGATGTCATTTACGCTAAACACGACGGCGTCGCGCTGACGATGGATGTCTTCAAGCCGGCTAAACCTAATGGAGCGGCGGTCATCAAGATCATCAGCGGCGGCTGGAAATCTAATCACAACGGTATCAGTGACGGTAGCTGGCCGAGCCACGGCTATACCACCTTCGTCGTCGTGCACGGCACCCAACCACGCTTCCAAGTCGAGGAGATCGTCGCTGACCTTAATCGTGCCGTTCGTTTTATTCGCGCCCATGCCGCGGAGTATGGCGTCGATCCGCAGAAGCTCGGAGTCACGGGCGGCAGCGCGGGCGGTCACCTCAGCCTCATGCTGGCCACCCGGGGCGCACCTGGTGACGCCAAGTCAGGAGACCCCGTCGATGCCGTAAGCAGCCGCCCTAATGCCGTGGCCTGCTTCTACCCTCCCACCGATTATCTTAATTGGTTTGAGCCAGGCGACAACGCCGTCGGCATCGGCAAGCTCGCCGAATATGCCCCTGCCTTCGGCGTCAAAGCCCGTACGGCAGAAGGCCGCGAAACTCTTGGCCGGGCCGTGTCCCCGATCTATTGGGCACACAAGGAGCAGCCCCCTATTTACATCGTCCATGGCGATGCCGACCCGGGCGTCTCCATTACCCAATCACTTCGCTTCCTGGGCAAATGCCACGAACTCGGGGCGACCTGCGAAGTCCTCATTCGCCGGGGAGCTGGCCATGGCGGCTGGGCCGAGATGCCCCAGGATACCGCCCGCATGGCGGAGTGGTTCGACCTCCAACTCCTCGGGAAACAGCCCGCCCAGCCTTTCAACTTCGATCAATCTTCACTGCCCAGTACGCCGGCACCCAAGAAAGCCACCGCACCGAAGAAGTAATGCTGACTTGCGACGCACCATCTTTATAAGAGAAATATCACTATGCCCCGCACCCTCGCCCTCCTCCTTGCCTGCCTGGCCGCTGTCCTCGCCAGCGCTCAGGACATCACCCGTACGTCTGACGTCATTTACACTAAACACGACGGGGTGGCCCTGACCATGGATGTCTTCACCCCGGCCAAGCCGAACGGTGCGGCCGTCGTCAAGATCATCAGCGGCGGTTGGAATTCTAACCATAAGGGTATCAGCGACGGTGGCTGGACCAAGTACGGCTTCACCACTTTCGTTGTCGTCCATGGCACCCAACCCCGCTTCCACATCGATGAGATTGTGGCCGACATGCAGCGCTCCGTACGATTCATCCGGGCGAACGCCCAGAAGTTCGGTATCGATCCGAATAAGATCGGCGTCACCGGTGGCAGCGCGGGCGGTCACCTCAGCCTGATGCTCGGAACACGGGTTACCCCGGCGAACCCCAAGGCCGTCGATCTCGTTGACCGTGTGAGCTCCGAAGTAAATGCCGTCGCCTGTTTCTACCCCCCGGTCGACTTCCTTAGTTGGGTCAAGGAAGGTGACAGCAAGGAAGGCATCGGTCCCTTGAACACTCGAGCGCCGGCTTTTGGGCCCATCGTCGAGACCGCCGAAGGTCGCGCCAAGGCTGGGCATGAGCTCTCGCCCCTTTTCTGGATTAGCGACAAGACCCCGCCCACCTACATCGTCCAAGGCGATGCCGACCCACTGGTGCCTGACTCCCAAGCACGCCGCTACCTCGCTCGCGCTAAAGAAGTCGGCGCTAAGGCCGAGGTTCTCATTCGTCTCGGAGGAGGCCATGGTGGCTGGATGGAGACGTCCGAAGACAATGCCCGCATGGCGGAATGGTTCAACTTGCACCTCCTCGGCCAGCAGCCCGCCAAGCCCTTCAACTTCGACATCTCGTCCCTTCCCAGCACGCCCACGCCCAAGAAGGCACCAGTGAAGAAGTAATCAGTGGGTGGGCAGTTTTACGCTGGCGAAGGAACCTGACTTTTTCATAAAGGATGCATGGCTTTGCCTTGCCGACTGATCCTCGCCCTTGACGTTGAGACGAAAGAAGAGGCGCTCGCACTCGCTCGTCCGCTCGCGGGCAATCTCGCGTGGGTCAAACTAGGTCTCCAGCTCTTCACGCGTCATGGCCCGGGCATCGTCGATGAATTCCATGCACTGGGCTTCAAAGTCTTCCTCGACCTAAAATTCCACGACATCCCGAACACGGTTTCCTCGGCCATCAAGAGTCTGAAAGGTCGCCCCTGTTCATTGCTGACCATCCATGCCTGCGGCGGTCCGGAAATGATTGCCCGAGCCGCGGAAGCCGCGGAGTTCACCCTCCCCGATTGCACGGTACTTGGCGTCACGGTGCTGACCTCCATGGATCAATCTCAACTTACGGCGAGCGGTGTGAGCCGTACGCCCGAAGAACAAGTCCGCCTCCTGGGCAAGATGGCCATTCAGTCTGGCATCGGTGGGCTCGTCTGCTCGCCCCTAGAGTTACCCGTCCTACGCAATGACCTTGGCCACGGGCCCGTGCTCGTCACGCCGGGTATTCGCTACCCTGATGCAGCGGGCGATGATCAAAACCGCGTCATGACTCCGGCCCAAGCCGCCGCCGCAGGCGCCAGTTTCATCGTCGTGGGTCGCCCGATTCTTAAAGCCCAGGACCCCGTTGCGGAGACCCTTCGCATCCGCCGCGATATCGGCGAAATCGCATGAACCCAGGCGACGACATTCTCGTGCTACTTGCGGCCGGTTCGGCGCGCCGGATGCAAGCTGTCGTCGACGATAAAATCACCGCGCCGCTCGCAGGTACGCCAGTCTTCATCCACTCCCTCAAGGCTTTTCTTGGGACGGGCTTGATTGGCCGCGTCGTCATCACCTACCGCGATGACCAGCAGTTAGCGAAGCTCCAATCATTGCTCGCGACCCATCTTCCGACCGCCATTGCCGTCAATTTTGTCGCGGGCGGTGAGTCTCGTCAGGACTCGGTTTTGGCGGCCTTACAGACCTGTGAGGGCCATGCTGGACTGGTACATATCCACGATGGCGCACGTCCACTGGTGTCT
>CAIKRN010000148.1 GCA_903829855.1 uncultured Opitutia bacterium | reverse complement strand
GCCGCACGGCCTAAATTTTCGCATCATGAAGACCCGACCCCTCGGTAAGACCGGGATTAATCTCCCTATCCTTAGCTTCGGCGCCTCGTCGCTTGGCCAGGAATTTCGTAGCGTCGCCCTCGAAGATGCTTTGAAATCCGTCCACGTCGCTCTCGACTGCGGCCTCAACTTCATCGACACCTCGCCTTTCTACGGACGTGGCATTTCCGAAGTACTCCTAGGGGTCGCCCTCCGCGGTGTCCCGCGTGATAGTTATACGCTCAGCACCAAGTTGGGTCGTTACGACCTCACGCACTTCGACTTCTCGGCGAAGCGCGTCGCGGAAAGTATCGATGTCTCGTTGCACCGCCTTGGCACTGATCACCTCGACATCATCCTCTGTCACGACATCGAATTCGTCCCGATGCAGCAGATCGTCGACGAGACCATCCCGGCTCTCCGCAAGGCGAAGCAGGCTGGCAAGGTGAAGGCCATCGGCTTCAGCGGCTACCCGCAGAAGATTTTCAAGTTCATCTGCGAGCAGACCGACGTCGACTGCGTGCTGAGCTATAACCAGTACACGCTACAGAATACCCGCTTCGCCGATGAGACCGTGCCTTACCTGAAGGCAAAGGGTATCGGCGTGATGAATGCCGGCCCCTTTAGTGCCCGCCTACTCACCAACGCCCCTTTGCCTGCCTGGCTCAAGGAGCCAGAGACCGTGAAGGCCGCCGCCCGCGCCGCCGCCGCCCACTGCACGGCCAAGGGTAGCGACATCGCCAAGCTCGCCTTGCAGTTCTCCCTCATGAATGAGGACATCGCCACCACGGTATCCGGTAGCGCAAACCCGATTAACATTCGCAACTGGGCCAAGTGGGCCGAGGAGCCAGTCGACCGGCAGTTACTGGCCGAAGTCCTCCAGATTTTCGCACCCGTTAAGAACCTCGGGCACCTCGAAGGTCTCAAAGAAAATAACTAAGCCGATGAAAGCCATTCGCCTCGACCAGCCTCAACAGTTTGTCCGCATCGATATCCCCGAGCCGCCGGCTCCAGGGCCTGGCGAGGCCGTTGTGCGCGTGCACCGTATCGGCATCTGCGGGACGGATTACGGAGGTTACCTCGGCAAGATGCCTTTCTACTCTTACCCGCGCATTCCGGGCCACGAGCTCGGGGTGGAGGTCCTCTCCGTTGGTGCCGGCGTTACGAATGTGAAGCCGGGCGACCGTTGTTCAGTCGAGCCGTACATCAATTGCCAGCAGTGTTATAGCTGTCGCCGTGGGTATACTAATTGCTGTGAAAAGCATCTCACCCTGGGGGTAATGTGCGATGGCGGAATGGCGGAGAAATTCCTGCTACCTGCCCGTAAACTCCATATCTCCACCAAGCTCTCCTATGATCAGCTCGCCTTGGTCGAGACGCTTGCCATCGGCTGCCATGCCGTGGATCGTGCGGCACCAAAGCCCGGCGAGACCGTCCTCGTTATTGGCGCCGGCCCCATCGGGCTTTCAGCGGTCGAGTTCGTCAAGGTCTCGGGCGCCAAGTGCGTCGTCATGGATATGAATGCGGACCGCCTGAAGTTCTGCACCGATGTGATGAAGGTGGATGCGGTCATTCAAGCCAAGGGCGATGGCTCCGAAGTCGCCGCACTGGCCGCCCTCACCAACGGCCAGCTAGCCGATGTCGTGATCGACGCCACGGGTAGCAACAAGTCGATGGTAGCCTGCTTCGCCTATGCGACCTTCGCGGCCCGCGTGGTCTATGTGGGCATCACGCAGCAGGAACTCACCTTCCCACACGCGCCCCACCTACATCGCCGTGAGCTGACCATCATGGCCAGCCGCAATGCACTTTCGAAGGACTTCGCCCGCATCATCAAGTTAATCGAAGACGGCGTGATCGAT
>CAIKRN010000147.1 GCA_903829855.1 uncultured Opitutia bacterium | reverse complement strand
TGGCAGAAAAGCCGCCTGCTCGACAATGGACTTTATTGGCAGGTCGATTCCTGGGAGGGACAGGAATTCTCCATCGGCGGCACGGGTATCCGCCCACCGATGAACTCGTATATGTTCGGCGGGGCTCAGGCGATCGCGCGGATCGCGGAATTGGCGGGCCGGAATGATCAGGCTGAACACTATCGGGCCGAAGCCGAACGCTTACGTCAACAGGTGCAGGCCCAGCTGTGGGACCCCGAGGCAAAGTTCTTCAAAGTGATGCGGCATGAAAATGCGCCCACAAATCAGTATAACAACTCCGTCGCTGAGGACTGCGCCCCAGGCAAGCTCGTCAAGGTCCGGGAAATCTTTGGCTATGTGCCCTGGTATTTCAATCTGCCGGCAGATGGCCAGGGCTATGAAGAGGCCTGGCGCCAGCTGACCGACCCGCAGGGATTCCTCGGTACGTATGGTCCGACGGTGGCTGAGCGTCGCCATCCCAAGTTCTTCATCAACGCAGCCGGCTGCATGTGGTGCGGCGCGAGTTGGCCTTTCTCGACGTCCCAGACCCTGACCGCTTTAGGCAATGTGCTGAACAACTATCACCAAGGCGTGATTGGTAAGAAAGAGTATTACGACACCCTGAAAGCCTACACGCGGAGCCATCGACTGAAGGTGGACAACAAGGTCGTATCGTGGCTCGACGAGTCGATCAACCCCGACACGGGTATCTGGATGAAGGTCGGCCCGTTTCCGAAAACGCGGGGCCGCGATTACAATCACTCGACCTATTGCGACCTGATCATCACGGACCTTGCTGGCCTCCGCCCACGCGCCGATGACTTGGTCGAAGTCAACCCGCTCGTACCCGATGGGGCGCTCGATTACTTCTGCCTGGATAACGTCAGCTACCATGGACGCTCCCTCACCATCCTCTGGGACAAGACCGGCAAGCGCTACAACCGCGGCGCCGGCCTCCGCGTGCTCGTCGATGGCAAAGAGATTGCCCAGAGCGAGACCTTGCAGCGGGTGACAGGAAAGTTGACCCATTGATCCGTTGACCATTTGGCCAAATGTAAAAATCCTACCCCCGCCCCCACCCCCACCCCTACCCCTAATTTTAAAACATGCGTACCCTCCTCGCCCTCCTCCTGCTCACCCCGCTGGCCGTCCTGACGGCCGCCGATGCCCCGAAGGCCCCTGTCGCCAAGAAGGTGGACCGCCCGCAACCGCCCACGCGCGCCTTTGACGCCCCGGGTGCACCGACCTTCGTTCGTCTCGACGGCAAGCAGACGCTCAACGACGGCAACTACCTCGTCGGCCCAGACTACGTCGCCGTCCCCGAGTCGAAGGCCAACCCGGCCGTCCCCCAGGGCAAGGTCCAGCAGTTCCAGATCGATTCCAAGACCACCCAGCGATTCAACCCCGGCATCGCCCGCGATGTCTTTGGCACGCCCGACCCGAAGAACCCGAAGACCCTCATCGTCGAGACCCACAACATCGACTACAAGCGCACCATCACGGTCTACATCCCGGCGCAATACGTCCCTGGCACCGCCGCACCGCTCCTCGTCACGCATGACGGACCCGGCCTCGGCAAGCCGGACATGAACACGGCGCACGTTCTCGACAACCTGATCGCCCAGAAACGCATCCCCGCCCTCATTATGGTGCAAGTCGCCAACGGTGGCGGCGACGCCCAGGGCCACGAACGCGGCCGGGAATATGACAACATGTCCGGCCTCTACGCCGAATACATCCAGCACGAGGTACTCCCGCTCGTCGAAAAGACCTACGGCGTGAAATTCACCAATGACCCCGAAGGCCGCGCCACGATGGG
>CAIKRN010000146.1 GCA_903829855.1 uncultured Opitutia bacterium | reverse complement strand
CAGGGCCCTGGCCTCATCCGCTGGTTCGGCACACTCTCAGGCGAGAACGCCCTCGGGAAGACGATTCTCTACAACCTCAACCCCGCCGACACCGCCCTCTTCGCCTGCCTCCCCGGCTCGTTCCAGGACGGCGTCACGCCGGGCAAGATTCAGTACGGCTCGGGCTGGTGGTTCCTCGATCAGGAACGCGGGATGCGCGACCAGATGAACGCGCTGTCCGACCTCGGCCTGCTCAGCCGTTTTATCGGCATGATCACCGACTCCCGTTCCTTCCTTTCGTATCCGCGCCACGAATACTTCCGCCGCATCCTCTGCGACCTTGTCGGCCAGGATGTCGAGTCGGGCCGCATTCCAAACCGCAACGAATGGAACGAACGACTGATTGCCGACGTGTGCTACGGTAACGCTAGTCAGTATTTCGGCTTCCGAGAGTAATCAACCGGCCGGCAGCCATGGAGAATATCATTTTAATCTTCATTGCCGCTTTCATTAAGTTTTTCCCGATAGGCGCACTGATGACAATCGGGAGTTATTGGATTGTGCGTCGACGCGGGGGAATCAGCCGATTAGTTGCCGCCCGCGAAACCATCCTTCCCGAAAGAATCCTATCCTGGACCGGAAAGTGGCTCACGATCCTGGTCATCTTAGAGCTCTACCTGACCAAGAAAGATCGTTTCACGGCCATGGACGCTTACTGGCTTAATGTCCTGCCGCTGCTGTGGCTCACTTTATCCATCCGCCGCAAAGACCTTCCCGCCGACCGCACTGCCAATATCGTCGGCATCTGGACCCTGATGCCCTACGCAGCCTTTAGCCTCAGCAACAAAGATGTCCCCCATAGTGCCTGGTTAAGCATCGTTGCCTTCGGTGTCGCTTTCAGCGTCGGCATCTGGCGCGACGTCAAGCGGCCACTGTGAATCGTGAGGCTTGCCTGCGTGCAGGCTGCCCGCACCATCAAGCCACCCCGATGTTTAAACTGATTTTCTATTGGCTGGGCTGGAGTCTTGGCTGGGTTGGCCGCCCCCCAGCAACGAGCAGTGGCTTCAGTGGCGACCATCTCGTCGCGACGCGTGAACGGAACCCCCTTGAGGCGTTCATCCGCATATTCAGTACCGGTCTCTTTTTTGCCGCCATCTGCGGTCACTTCATCGATAGCCTCGCACCGTTGATGAAACAGGATGCCTACTGGTTTGCCCTCCCGGCAATGCTTTGGGCGTATCAAACTATTTTTCGTCCGGAAACCCCGATGGATAGTGCCGCCATCAGCACTGGCCTCTGGTGTTTCGGACCCTACCTACCGTTCTTCCTCATGAATATCACCCTCACCCCTCTTTACAGCCTGATGGCGCAGATGGGTGGGTTTGTCGCGCTCCTTACTTACGGACTGGTTCGGGATATTCGCAAGGAATCCAAAGACGAAAACTCGCCTCAATGAGGAGCCTCTGATCGTCAGGTGCGGTCAGTGCGGTAGACCCGTTGCACCCGCTGGGTGAGCGTACAGAGCGCCTCCCATGGAATGCAATCCGCCCAGGCGCAGAACTCGGCGACCGTGATACGGTCAGCTCCTTGGGCACCGAGAATCGTGGCGATATCGCCGACGGCCACCGCGGGCACATCGGTGACATCAACAATTGTCTGGTCCATCGTCACGCGCCCAAGAATCGGGCAACGCATTCCGCGCACGAGAAACTGTCCGCGATTACTGGCCGCCGTAGGCACCCCGTCGCCGTAACCGACAGCGACGATCGCCACGCGCGTGGGACGCGTCAGCGTCTTGGTCCGATTATAACTCACGGCCGTACCCGCCGGCAGGTCCTTAACCAAGACCACGCGGGCATGAAAGGAAAGCACTGGCTCGGGGCGCAGGCTGGCGAGAAAGGAGCCCGCGGAGGGGGGTAGTCCATATTGCATCAAGCCCACGCGCACGGCATTAAAGGGAGCACTCGCGGAGAAGCTCTCCAAGCCGGCACTGTTGTCGGCATGGACAAGCAACCCGGCGCGAACGGAAGCGGGAATCAGTTCCAACAAGCCGAGAAAAATCTTCCGCTGACCAGCGGTATAGCCGGCATCGGTGTCGGCATCAGAAAAATGGGTATACACCCCGCGCCATGCGAATGCTTTGACTGACTGCACGAACGCGAAGAGTTCCGCGGCCTGCTCATGCCAGACGCCGGAACGGCCCATACCCGTATCGACCTTAACATGGACCTTTGCGGTCCGGCCCGACGCGGTCGCCAGCGAGGCCAACGCCTGCGCTTCGGCGAGTGAATTCAGGGTGACATCCAACCCCAGGGCGAGCGCCCGCGGTAACTCACCGGGCAAGGTCGGGCTGAGCAGGAGAATGTCGGCGTCGTGACCAATCTCGCGCAACACGGCGGCCTCAGCGACATTGGCGACGGCGAAACAATCCACCCCGGCCTGCAATAGGCGCGTCGCAACTTCAGGCATGCCATGCCCATAGGCATTAGCTTTCACGACCGCGACATACCGAACATGGTGCGGCAGTGACTGTTTAATCCGGCCGACATTACGATCGATGGCCGGCAGATCAATTTCCACCCAAGCACGGGCAGCGAAACTATTCGAAGAAGCGCTCATGCGGAACCGCGGTGGCGTTCACCAGACCATGTGGCGAAATCATTAGCAACATTGAGCGCATCTGGCCGAGGTTCAGCGCGGAGAAAACCGGGCTGGGCAAAGCTACCCGGCAATGTCGCCCAAGGGGTCGGCACCATGACGACCGAAATTAACACGCCGTTAGCCGCTTCGCTGGCGGAAATGACCCAGTGCCCTGAAGCATTAAGCTCAGCGGCTTCGGCTTCGAACGGAACTCCCAGAGATCCGTCGGCGGTGACTTCAAGGGCGTGCCAGCGCTTGAGCCGGGATTCGGTCGCCACGAGGAACGGAGCCTGCTCACCGGCCGCAAGTGCTCCGCGGGCGAGCGCGACGAGCGATTCCCAGACGAAGATTGGCCGTGGAGATAAAGCACACCATCCCCGCACGCTGAGCGCAGCAATCCGGATACCCAACACCGAACCAGGGCCGACACAGAGGGCGAAAGATTGAATGTCCGTCAGGGTGACGCCGGCCTGCGCCAGCGCACCTTCGACACACGGAAACAGAGATTCCAGGGCGCCATCCGCCGAAACCCCCTGCCCACTCCAGCGACCGCCCTGCAACACGCCCACCCGGACGCCCGCACGGGCGGAACCGTCGAGGACGAGGCACGGTTCGGGTACACTCATGGGTTTAGCCTGGTGGCCAATCGAGGGCGCGTCCACCCAGCAGATGCACGTGGAGGTGTGGCACGGTCTCGCCACCGTCGGGGCCGTTGTTAATCACGATCCGGAACCCTTTGGCCAGCCCCAGTTCTCTCGAAAGTTGACCAGCGACCAACAGCAGATGACCGAGGGTGGCCTGATCTTCCGCCGTAGCCTCCGCGACGCGGGGGATAGGCTTACGGGGCACGATCAACAAGTGTACTGGTGCCTGCGGGGCGATGTCATGGAAGGCCACACACACGGCGTCTTCATGCACCAGCTTAGCCGGGATCTCTTTGTCGGCGATTTTCTGAAACAGCGTCTTGGGAGCGCTCATGGGGAATTATAAAACGATGACCGTCACGCGGCGGCGGCCAGCCTGACGGGCCACCAGGCCCTGAAGATAATCGACAGCCTCGTCGTAAGCGGCGCGCCAGCGAGTCGAGCGGGCACGGGTGCCTGCGAGATACTGATCCTGCAGGCCGACGACCCAGAAAAGCACGTCGGCAGATTCGCCCGTAGTCGCCAAGGCGGCTTCGACGCGTTCATTCGCCCAAAGCGCATCAAAGGGATCCGCTCGATGATCAAGCACCGCGACCGTCGGCACCGGGCGATCAGGCGAAAGTAGCCGGAAAATCTGGGCCGCGGCGCCCGCGAGATCAGCAGCGTTCAAGCGCGGGTCCGTCTCATCATCGGCCTCGAAAACGCGCAGGACTGCGTCGACATCGGAGCGGAGTTGCGGGGCGGTACCGACCATGGAGGCCAGCAGCGCATTGAGGGTGCGCAAACGAATGGACTTCGGAAGGGCGGCGGTCACTTGGCCTTTCCTCCCTTGCGCAGCTGCTCAATGGCCTTGGCAAGTTCTTCGATGTCTCGGAATTCGCGATAGACGCTGGCGTAGCGTACATAGGCAATCTGGTCGACGCCCTGCAGCTTTGCCATGATCTCCTCACCGATGGCACTGGAAGGAACCTCGTCTTCGAATTTCGCCTGTAAACCCTCGACGACTTCAGAAATCAGCAGATTGATACGTTCGACCTCGATCGGACGTTTGTCGGTCGCCTTGCGGATGCCGGCGGCAATCTTGCCCATATCAAATTCTTCACGGGCGCCATTACGCTTCACCACCGCTAGACCTTCGCGGACAATTTCCTCGATGGTACTGAAGCGGTGGGCACAGGCGAGGCACTCACGGCGACGGCGAATGGAATGGTTACCCTTACCGAGGCGGGTCTCCAAGACCTTCGTATCCTCGTGATTACAGCGCGGGCAGAACATCGCTCAGAGTTTCAGGAAGTTGCCCAGCAACTGCAGCCCATGCTCGGTGGCGAAAGATTCCGGATGAAATTGGACGCCCCAGATCGGTAGCTCGCGGTGACGTAGGCCCATCACGAGACCATCTTCGGTCCACGCCGTCACTTCAAGGGCGGCAGGGAAAGTGGCACGTTCCACCACTAATGAATGGTAGCGGGTCGCAGCGAAGGGAGAAGGTAGGCCCTTGAAGACATCGGTATTATTATGAAACACCGGCGAAGTCTTGCCGTGCATCAGGTGCGGGGCGCGGATGACGTTACCGCCGAAAACATGTCCGATGGCCTGGTGACCGAGGCACACCCCGAGGATTGGCTTCTTGCCAGCGAAGGCTTTGATCATCGCGCACGAAACACCGGCTTCAGCGGGCGAGCACGGTCCAGGCGAAATCATTACTCGATCGGGATTCAGTGCGAGCGCTTCTTCGACCGTGATCTGGTCATTGCGGTACACCTTCTGCTCCACGCCCAGTTGGCCAAAGTATTGGACCAGGTTGTAGGTGAACGAATCGTAGTTATCGATGACCAGCAGCACGTGCGGACGATTTGCTCGGTGCCTCCAACTGTCAAGGAACCGCGTCCCCGTGTGAACAAGTGAGCGTGCGAACAAAATTCGCACGAGGGACCGAAACAGGGCCAGGGCTAGGGCCAGGACGATGCATTGTTCACAGCGAGGAAGTCACCCGTTGCATGCTGCACCTGTCCCATAAGTTCATCGTTCATTGTTCCTTGCTTGGCTGTTCTTGCACTCCATCGGCCACTCACCTTCCGAGCCTTGAGCCTAGCCCTAAAAAGCCCCTATCCCCACCCCTACCCCTGCCCCCATGCTCCCACCGTGAATTCTGCCCCAAACCCCTCGAAAGTAGGCCTTTACAGAGGGAGGGGGGTGTGAATAACTATGTGAAAGGCATGAAACAGCGCACTCTCAGCAAAGAAGCCTCCGTCAAGGGCAAGGCCCTGCATACCGGCCAGGAGGTCACCCTTACCCTGAAGCCCGGCGCCCCCAACTCGGGTCTCGTATTCCGACGCATCGACCTCTTTGGCAAACCCGAGGTCCGCCCAGTGTCAGAAATGATCACCGAACTTGAACGCAAGACGACCGTTTCTTCCGATGCCGTGAAGCTGCACACGATTGAGCATGTGCTCTCCGCCCTCAGCGGTATGGCGGTCGATAACGCCATCATCGAACTCGACGCCTCTGAGCCGCCCATCGTCGATGGCTCCGCCCGTCCCTTCACGACGCTCATTCATCAGTGCGGCATCGTGGAGCAAGCCGAAGCCCGCGAAGTCTTCACGCTCACGCACCCGATCACGATCAACGAAGGTAGCCGTTCGATCATCGCCCTGCCCTTTGACGGCCTGCGCATCACCTGCACCTCCGCCGATGATCGCGGCATCCACACGCAGCACCTCACGATTGATATCGATCCGGAGACCTACGAGGCCCAGATCGCGCCAGCACGCACGTTTACCATCTACGAAGATATCGAGGAACTCCTGAAGAAAGGTCTCATCCAAGGCGGCTCACTCGACTCAGCCATCATCCTCAAAGGAGATAAGGTCGTCAGCAAAGAGCCCCTGCGCTTTAAGGACGAACTCGTCCGCCACAAGATCCTCGATATCGTCGGTGACATCGTCCTGTCGGGCATCCGCCTCAAGGCCCACATCATCGCCGTCCGCCCCGGCCACGCCCTCAACGCCCGCCTGGCTGCCGCCGTCCGCAAGCAGTGGCAGGAGTTTAAGGCACCCAAGGCCAAAGCCGCTCCCGCCAATGCTAAAATCGAAGCGCCTAAGGCCCCAATGGGCTCGGCGCTCGATATCCGCCAGATTCTTAACGCCCTACCCCACCGCTACCCTTTCGTGATGGTCGATCGCGTGGTGGAGCTGACCGAAGACTCCTTGGTCGCCATTAAGAACGTGACGATCAATGAGCCCTACTTCCAAGGCCACTTCCCTGGCCAGCCAGTCATGCCGGGCGTCTTGCAGATCGAAGCGATGGCGCAAGCCGCTGGCCTCATCATGCTGCGCCGTGGTGCCGCTGACGAAGCCCCGAAAGTCGTGTTCTTTATGAGTGCCGACAAAGTAAAGTTCCGCAAGGCCGTCACTCCCGGAGACACCCTCGAGATCCGCGCCAAGCTCACCAAGGTGCGCGGTCGTATCGCCGCCGCGGAATGCGAATGCCTCGTCAACGGCGAGACGGTCTCCTCGGCCGACCTGCTCTTCACCATCACTGACTCTGGCGCCGAGGCGTAATCAGCGGATGGCCACGCAGATTCATTCAACCGCAATCATCGAACCCGGTGCTAAGCTGGGTAAAGATGTCATCGTGGGTGCCTACGCCTATGTGGGCACGGACGTCACCCTCGGCGATGGCTGCATCCTACATCACCACGCCGCCGTTGAAGGCTATACGCAACTCGGGCCACAGTGCGAAGTCTTCCCGTTCGCAGTGATTGGCGGTCGCACGCAGGACCTCAAAGCCAAACCAGGTAAACCCGGCCTCAAGGTCGGCGCACGTAATACTTTCCGCGAATACGTTAGCGTCCACCTCGGCACTCAAGAAGGCGAATGGACCATTCTCGGCGACGACAACGTCTTGCTCGCCTATTCGCACATCGCGCATGACTGCGTGATTGGCAACCACCTCGTCATCTCCAGCCACTCCGCCGTCGCCGGCCACGTGCACGTCGGCGACCACGTCAACATCGGCTGGAATGCCGGCATCCACCAGTTCTGTCGCATTGGCGACCACGCCATGGTCGCGGCCTGCTCGAAGTGCGTCCAAGACGTCCCTCCTTTCGTCATCGCTGATGGCAACCCCTGCGAAACCAAAATGGTCAATGCGGTCGGGCTCAAGCGGGCGGGCTTCTCGGAAGAAGAAATCGCCGCGGCTAAGCTGATGCATCGCCTCTTCTATCGCGACGGGCTCAATACCTCGCAGGCCATTGAAAAAGCCAGTGCACTACCCGAGGCCTCAGGACGCATCGTGAAAAGCTTCGTAGATTTCGCCGCTTCGACGAAGCGGGGCTTAGCCTAAGCTCGCTAGGCGCTTGCGCCGACGGGCGGCCTTCCTAGGTTGGAGGGCATGAAAGCCCTCCTGCCCTCCCTCCTCGCGGTCCTAAGCTCCTTTGGTCTGCTCTCCGCGGCCATCGTCGAGAAGCCCCTCGAATATAAGTCCGGCGACACCGTCTGCGAAGGCTGGCAGGCCTATGATGACGCCCTCACCGGCAAGCGTCCTGGCGTGCTTGTCGTGCACCAGTGGACTGGTATCAGCGACCACGAGAAGGAAGCCGCCCACAAACTCGCCGCCCTGGGCTACAACGTGCTCGTCGCTGACATCTACGGCAAAGGCGTCCGCCCGCAGCCCCCAGCCTCTGGCAAGGAAGCTGGCAAGTACAAGGTCAACCGCCCGCTCCTCCGAACCCGCGTCAATGACGCGCTCGACGTTCTCAGCCACGACGCCCGGACCGATGCCACGAAGATCGCCGCCACCGGCTACTGCTTTGGTGGTACGACTGTGATTGAACTCGCCCGTAGCGGTGCCGCCATCAAGGGCGTCGTCAGCTTCCACGGCGGCCTCGACTCCCCGACCCCCGCCGACGGCAAGAATATCAAAGCCAAGGTCCTCGCCCTCCATGGTGCCGATGATCCCTACGTGCCTGCCAAGGATGTCGCCGCTTTCGAAGCCGAGATGAAATCTGCCGCTGTCGATTATAAGCTCATCAAGTATCCTGGCGCCGTCCACAGCTTCACGCACAAGGCCGCCGGCAACGATAACTCCAAGGGCGCCGCCTACAACGCCGATGCCGATAAAGCCTCCTGGTCGGAGATGGAGCAGTTCCTGAAGGCCACGCTCGGCCGCTGAGCGACCTATCTTTAAAATGAAAACCCGACACCTGCTGCTTTTCCTCTCGGCCTCCGCTTTGGCGGCCGAACCCAGCAACGGCCTCGCCCCCGAGGTACCCGGTCTGAACGCCGCCGCGGTCTCCTACGCCCTGGAAGCCAAACTGCCTGACCTCGAGAAGCCCTTCCTCACGAGTAAGCCGCAGGAACTGAAGGATGGCCTTACCGTCGGAGAACTTCAGGGGGCACAGAAGGACGCCGTGCAGAAGTTTGCCCACGAAATCGCGGACGGTAAGCACGGCGAAATCGACAGCCTCCTCGTCGCCCACCACGGCCAGCTACTCTTCGAGTCCTATTACCGTCGCGGCCGCCAGAATTATCCGCACTATCAGATGTCGATTACCAAGTCCTACACGGCGATGGCCGTCGGACGCGCAATCCAGCTCGGTCACCTCAAGATGTCGGACCTCGATCGTCCCGTCTGGACCTTCCTCAACGAACTGCAGCCCGCGAAGTTCGTCGATGGCGCCAAGGACGTCACCTTGGCCCAAGCGATGAACATGAAGTCGGGCGTACGTATCGACGACGCCAAGATTGGCGCACTCGTCAAGAATCCTGCCGCCTTGAAAGGCCAAGGCCAGATTCAGGCTTACTTCCAGCATAGCGCGCCGATTCCCGCCGCGCCGCGCACCTTCAAGTACCAGTCCTCCGATCCTTGCATGGCCATGCAGGTCGTGCAGGCCAGCGTACCGGGCTCCGCCGAGGAATTTATCCGGAAGGAGCTCTTCGGTAAGCTCGGCATCACCAACTACAATTGGGAGACGGACACCGTCAGCGGACAGCCTAAATCGGCCGCCGGCGCGGGCGTCCTTTCGCGCGACATGGTCAAATGGGGTCTGCTCGTCCTCGATAAAGGTAAGTGGCACGGCGAACAGCTCATCCCCGCCGAGTACGTGGCCAAGGCCACTTCGCGCCTCAACGAGAATTCCGCCACCAACGGTTACGGCTTCTTCTGGTGGACCGATGACTTCAAGATCGGCGACAAGTCCTACCACGCCGTGGAAGGTCGCGGTGCCGGCGGCCAGTTCATCTTCATGTTCCCCGAGGCTGACCTCGTGGTCGTCGTGACCGCCCACCAGAAAGGCATGGGCACGATGCTCAAAGAACTACCGCCCGCCCTGCTGCCGGCGTTCCTTGGTCGATAGTCGACCCACCCCAGGCGGCTGATTATGCGACACTCCTTCTTCTCGCTCCTCGGCCTGCTCGTACTGCTGGGTTGCAAGCCCGCGGTGGAGACCCTGCGCGGGACACCTGTCGAACTCAGCGGGATTCAAAGCAGCGGCGAGAAACATTTCACGGCAGGGGATGTAGTGACATGGGCCCAACTCGATGACTATTTCCGTGATCGCACAGCGAGAATCGGAGTCGGGCAGGCGGATGGAAAAGCGGTCTTGGGACGACTCGTGTTACTAGAGAACGCCGCCGACGCCGCCGACTTCATGAGGGTTCATGGCTGTATCGACATCCGCGGCCCGGTGGGAGTCCGTCAACTACCCACCGCGCTTGAGGTCGAAGTAGAAATCACCGGCAAGGATGGCCAGAAACTCATCCTCATCCTGAAGTCAGACGGCACGCCAGCCGGCGAAGGCTGAAAATGAAAGAGCCGCGGATCGCTCCGCGGCTCGGTTCTTTCCTGGTGCGCCGACTTAGGCCACGCGCTCGACGACGAGCGGGGGCATGTTCGGGCGCTTAGGGGCGAGGCGGTAGGCGTCGCGGAAGTACGGGAGCGCGGCGTCGACCTTGGCCTCGTCGTTGTAATGGATCATGATCAGCGGCTCACCCTGCTTGACCTGCGTGCCGACCTTGCGGATTTCGGTGACGCCGACCGACGGGTCGAGCGTGCCATCCTTGAGGGTGGCGAGGAGACGTACGCCCTGAGCGATCTTGCCGGCATCGATGGTGTGGACGTAGCCACGCTTCGGGGCAGGCAGCTTGCGGATGAACTTCGCTTTGGGGAACTTCGAGGGATCGTCGATCCAGTCGGTCTTGCCACCTTGAGCGCGGACCATCGCCTTAAACTTCTCGAGGGCGGAGCCGTCCTTGAGGTGCTTCTCGACGGTCTGCTTGGCGGAAAGGGTCGAACCAGCGACGCCGGCGAGGCGCACGACTTCCATGCCCAACTTGAGGACGAGGTCCTGCAGGTCTTCGGGTCCTTCGCCCTTCAGGAGGCGGACAGCTTCGAGGACTTCGAGGCCCGTGCCAACGGAGTCGCCGAGGGGCTGGTTGATGTCGGTCACGAGGGCTACGCACTTGCGGTTAAGCGAGCGGGCCACGCGGGTGACGATGCGGGCGAGCTGCTTGGCCTGCTCGAGGTCGCGGATAAAGGAACCGTTGCCCCACTTCACATCGATCACCAGGCCTTCGCAACCTTCGGCGAGCTTCTTGGAGAGGATGCTGCCCGTGATGAGCGGGAGGGACGGAATCGTGCCCGTCTTCTGGCGGAGCGTGTAGAGGATGTCGTCGGCGGGGGCGATTTCGCGGCACTGCTCAGTGACCGCGCAACCTACGCGTTCGAGCTGCTGGCGGAACTGATCCATCGTGGCCTTGCCCTTGAAGCCCGGGATTGAGCTGAGCTTCTCGACGGTCGAGATGCAGAATTCTTCGTCCTTACCATTCATGCCCGGCATGATGACGCCAGCGGCGGCACCCAGGGGGCCCAGGACCATCGAGGTCTTGTCACCCACGCCACCGGTCGAAACCTTGGCAATCTTCGGCTGGGTCAGTCGGTCGAGGTCGATGACATCGCCGGAGAGGCGTAGCTCTTCAGCGAGCATCGCGGTTTCCTGCGCAGACATCTGCTTAAAGTAAATCGCCATGGCCAATGCGGCCTGCTGGGCCTCGGGCATTTCCGAATCCATGATCGAGTCGATGATCTGGCGGATCTCGTCGGCGCTAAACTCGCCGCCATCCCGCTTCTTCTCGATGAGAGAGGTGAAGGAGGGCTTCTCCTTACGCTTGTGGTCCAAGATTTTCTCTGTCATAAGTAGTTAGGATTTAGAAGGTTAGGGCCATTCTGCTTCAGGCAGGGAGGCGGACTCGCTGTGATGTAAGTTTTTCTTGAAAAGGCGAGCCAAAACCGACAGGCGGCCCCGTTCGGGACAAAAAGACCCAAGGCCACCGCGGTTCGGTAGTCAGAATTGGCATATTTCCCTTACAGGACCCTTTGGGGTCGAATGCCTAACCTACCCTAAGAAACCTTCAAAAAGGGCATCCTGGCCCAACACGGAGGTCCTAAACGCCCCTCCTGAAAGGTCGACCCCTTCATGCCAAGCGGGCGAATCAGGATCGCCTGTGCGCGGAGACACATAGGCGAACAGATAATGGGCACCGCCTGCGCGCAGCATCGCCGAAGCCAGCCGCGGGCCGGCCTCGACAAGCACGCCGGTAATTTTTTCTTGGGCACAGCGTTCCGCCCAGACATCGAGAAAGGAATCTTCATCGCCCACGAGCGACCAGACCTTGATGCCCTCGGCTTCATACCAACTGAGGTCGGATTTTTTGGCCAAAGTCCCGAGCCCCACCACCACCGTCCGCTCGCGATGGTGATCTTGAAAGAGGTTTAACCCAGAGCGTCCCGCGGTCTTGAAATGGCGATCGAGGACAAAGCGGATTCCGCACGATTCACCCTCTGGGCCGCGAGCAGTGAGTCGAGGGTTGTCCGCCAGGGCCGTATCGGCGCTGACGGCGATGGCCGGAAAGAGTCGGCGCAAGCGGTGGACATCCGCGTGAGACTCCGGACCGGTGACCGCCCTGCCCTCACCCGCAGGCAAGACCAACTTACCATCGAGGGTCGACGCAACCTTCAGTGCCACCAGCGGAGACCCTTCGGTAATCCAGTGATTAAATATCAGATTGAGCTGCGCGCACTCGTCACGGAGCACGCCTTCGATTACAGCCACGCCTTTAGCCCGAAGCAGGTCCAGCCCCTT
>CAIKRN010000145.1 GCA_903829855.1 uncultured Opitutia bacterium | reverse complement strand
GCTCCGACCGCAGTCAAAGGTGGAAAGCACTCAGCGCCCGTGGCCACCCTTGCGACGCTCGGGGCCGCGGGGTTTGACGGTCTGACGGTCGTCGTAGAGGCGGAAATCCACCTGGCGCTTGAACCGATCCACGCGGTCGACCGTTACTTGGATGACGCCGCCGGCCATAAACTTTCGTCCGGTGCGACTCCCGACGAGCATGTTGCCGCGGTCGTTGAGGCGATAGTGATCATCGGTGAGCGTCGACATGTGCACGAGGCCGTAGGCTTGCGAGGCGTTGAGCTCAATCATGAGGCCATGTGGCTTAACTTCGGTGATCGTGGCCTCGAAGGGGCGTTTGTCGGCGCGATCGACTTCGCGTTCGAAGAGTTCGAGGATCTTGATCTTCACCGAGTCGCGTTCGGCTTCGGAGCTATTGCGTTCGGTGATGGAGATGTGCTCGCAGGAGCGCGTCAGCTCGCCGATGCCGGGTGAGCGCACCGGTTCTTTCGGCGCGGAGCGGACGCCGTGTTTCTGGATATAAGCGTCGAAGATGCGGTGCTCGAGTAAGTCCGCGTAGCGGCGGATCGGGGACGTGAAGTGCGAGTAGTGCTGCTTCGCGAGGCCGAAATGCCCGTCGGGAGAGGCCCGGTAGCAGGCCTGCTTGAGGGAGCGCAGGAGCTGGATGCGGATGGTGTACCCGTCTTCGCGGTCTTTGAGGCTGGCGAGCAGCTTCACCATTTCGGAGCGGTGGGTCAGGTCGCCAACTTGGAAGCCATTACCGGCAAGTTCTTCCCGCAGCGCACCGAGTTTCTCGGGATCCGGATCGTCATGGACGCGGCACACATGTGGGATCGAGCCTTTGTCGAGGGCGGTGGCGACACTCTCATTGGCGAGGAGCATGAACTCTTCGATGAGCTGGTGCGATTCATCGTGTTTCACGACCTCGGTGCGATCGGCCCAGCCGTCTTTGTCGCAATAGATTTTGATCTCCTTCATGTCCAAGTCGAGCGACCCGGCGCGGAAACGTTCAGCCCGCAGGGGCTTCCCGATACTCCAGAGGTCGTCGATCATGCCTTGGATGAGGTCCAATTCGGCATCAGTCAGTTCAGAGAGCGGCCGGCCAGGCGAGCCAGTCTGGTGGGGCGGAGGCGCAGGGAGGGCGCGAATCTCATCCTTGGTGAGATGCTGGAGGAAGCCGTAGGCTTGCTTGTAGGTGAGGCGCTTGATGCTGCGGATGACAGAGTTGGCGAACTCGGTCTTCACGAGCCGTGCCTCGCGCGTGAATTCGCAGATGACCGTCTTCACGAGTCGGTCTTCGGCTTCGACGAGCGAGCACAGGCCGCTGGAGAGCGCGTGTGGGAGCATCGGGATCACCGTACCCACAAGGTAAGTCGAGTTGCCGCGTTGGCGGGCTTCAACGTCGAGCGGTGAGCCGGTCTTCACGTAGGAAGAGACGTCGGCGATATGGATGCCTACGCGGATATTGCCGTTCGGCATGCGCTGGACGGAGAGCGCGTCGTCGAAGTCCTTGGCGTCATCCGGGTCGATGGTGATGGTCGGGATTGCGCGGAAATCCTCGCGGCCAATGCAATCGGCCTTCTGCACGCTCTTGGCGAAGGAGTTGGCCTCGGCGGAGACCGCGGGCGGGAATTCGGGGTTGAGGCCGTAGCGACGGAGAATCGCGAGGTATTCGGCCATCGGCGTATGCGTGACGCCGAGGACTTCGGTGATGGTGCCAGTCGGGCTGAGGTTGCGGCGTTCCCAGGCGTCGAGGCGGACGACGACTTTGTCGCCTGGCTTGGGCGCGGGGAGGAGTCCGGCGCGCGACGGGTCGCGCACGATGATTTCGCGCGAAATACGCGGATCGTCCGGGACAACAAACCACTGGAGGCGGTTGTTGCCGAGCGTACCCGTGAGTTGGGTGAGGGCGCGCTTGACGATGCGAACGACAGCGCCCGTACCCCAGTCGTCGCCATTGCGATCGCGGCGCGTGGCGTTGAGCTTGATAAGGACCCGGTCGCCGTGAAGCGCGACATGGGTGTCATCCGCATCGATGTGCAGCTGCTCTCGGGGAGGTGAGCCCGGGATGGCGTCGAAGACGACGCGTGCCGATCCGCTGGGTCGGAAAAGAATCGTGCCTTCGAGCAGGTTGGCTTCGGATTTGCGGGCGGGGTTGGTGCCAGGGGCGACGCTGGCACCGGCCAGCGGCAGAGCGAGCAGGTGACCTTTGATGGTGATGACCGCTCCGGCCTTGAGCAGGCGTGGCATGGTCTTGCGGAGGCGCATCAAGTCCTCGCGGCCGCCACCCAGGGCCGTAACGATGGCTTCAAGACGCATCGGCTTGTAGCCGGGACGCCCCATGAAGTTGAGTAGGACTTCTTCGGCGCTCATGCGCTTTCGTTCGCGCTACCGAGCAGGCTGGCCAGGTAGGGCATGAGCTGCTTCTTGCGGCTCACAATGCCAGGGAGGTCGAAGATGTCTGGCGGACGCTTCTGCGGGTAAGTAATCGCCTGCACGATTTCGGCGTCTCCGCGTATCAAGAACAGCGAGCTCTGGGTGTCGATGTCGGTCACGAGGAGGCAGGAGAAGTTCAAGCCGTTCTCCATCCGGTATTTCTCGAGTGCTTCGAGGAGCGCGTCCTCGCACTTCCAGAAGTTCGTGAAGCCCAGCTCCTCGACCTGCGAGACGGAGAAGCGCCGATCGCCTTCTTTGTAAAGTTTGCAGTCCGCGCGCACCGCGGCGGCAGGCGAGAGAGAAGATAGCACTGAGCCAGCGTTGAAGATCATGTCGGCCAGTGCGCGAACATCGGCATCCGCCACCCGGGAGAGCCACTGAAGCAGGTCGGCGTCGAGCGGCGTGGTGGTGGGGCTCTGGAGGAGTAGCGTGTCGGAGATGATGCCGCACATCATCAGGCCGGCGATTTGGGGTGTGGGCTTTAGATCGGCCGTGCGGAACATGTCCGCCACGATGGAGCAGGTCGAACCGAGCGGGCGATTAATGAAGAGGATGGGCTGATGCGTCGGTGCGTTGCCGAGGCGGTGGTGGTCGACGACTTCGGTGATTTCGACTTCCGCAGCGCCATCGACGGCTTGGGAGAGCTCGTTGTGGTCGACGAGTACGAGCTTGGCGCGCGGCGGATTGATGATGTCGGTCTTGGTGAAGACGCCGAGCAAGTGGCCATCTTCGTCGACGACATGACAAATCAGGGCGGGGTTCTGGACGATGCGGCGGCGGGCCACGGAGAGCTTCTCCTGCGGCTTGAAGGTGAAGGCGTCGCGCTGGACGAGGCCGCCGACGAGGGTGGCCGCGCGCACGGCCCACGCAGTCGTGGCGCTATCCGTGTCGGCGTAGGCGACGGAGACCTTGGCCGCCTTCGCACGCTCCAGGACTTCGGCTTTCATCCGATGCCCACCCGTGACGATGATGATGCGTACGCCCATCTCGATGGCGCGCAGGTGGACGTCGGTGCGGTCGCCGACGACGATGACGCTTTTGTTATTCGGGATGCCTTCGACCGTGGCGGACTTGCCGAAAGACTCGAGTTCCATGGCGGCGACGCGCACGTAGAGTTCATCGACCGTCTCGGCGTCGTAAGCAATGACCTCGGTGCCGCCGATGGAGCGGATAATCGCGTTGATCGAACTGGTGACCTTGCGCATCGAGGTGGCGCGCTTGGGTTTCGGGATGAAGTAATCGCCGAGGCTGAAGATGGAGACATAGCCTTCGAGGCGGCCATCGTGGCCGACGACTGGTAACGCCCGCACGTCATGCAAGTCTAGCAACTCGAGGGCACGGGCGCAGGTGTCGTCGACGCTCACCTTGTACGGATCGCGGTGCATAATATCCTCGATGCGCGGAATGACGTCGCCGACGAATTGCGGGAGGCTGGCGCCGAAGCGATTCAGGATGGCGTCGATGCGGGCGTTGGAGTTGCCGCAGCGTGCGGGGATAAAACCTTTCTGCCCAGAGGCTTCCTTGAACGCAGCGTAGGAGAGCGCTGAGCAGATTGCATCGGCATCAGGGTTTTTGTGCCCGATGATGTAGGTGGGCTGGGTCGAAGGCTGGGCTGACATGTTTGGTCGCGCGGAAAGGTGCCCCGCACTTTTAGGGGCGGGGCAGGGGGGAGGGAAGATTAATGGGGCGAAGCCGGGGATGACATAGGTGATGGCGGTGAGCGGGTAGCGGTTGGGCGCTCAAGGGGGAGCCGGAGGCCGGATGGTTGGCTGGGGATATGAGGTAGGGGCGCGACTGCGTCGCGTCCGTCGACCGGAGTTGCGGTGGATAGCCAGGCAAGCCCGAGCCGTGAGTCATACTGCGAACGGACGCCACGCAGTGGCGCCCCTACCCATAACCGCTAACCGCCAGCCGCTTCCACCTTCGCCCTCTTGCCTTTCCCGCCCCTACCCCTAACCCTACCCCTCTCTTCACTCAAATGTCCTCCCTCTTCTCCCCTCTCAAAGTCGGTGCGCTCACGCTGCCCAATCGCGTCCTAATGGCTCCGCTGACCCGTTGCCGCGCCGAAGGTGCCAACGTACCGACGGACCTGATGGCCGAATATTACGCCCAGCGCGCGAGCGCCGGCCTGATCATCGCCGAGGCTACCACGGTTTCGCCTCGCGGCCACGGCTACCCGAATACCCCGGGCATCTACACCGACGAGCAGGTCGCCGGCTGGAAGAAGGTGACCTCCGCCGTCCATGCCAAGGGTGGCCGCATCTTCCTTCAGCTCTGGCACGTCGGCCGTATCTCACACCCGGCCTTCCAGCCCAACGGCGAACTCCCCGTGGCCCCTTCCGCCATCAAGCCCGCCGGTCAGCTCTGGACTGGCAAGGAGATGGCCGACTACGTGACGCCGCGCGCCCTCGCGATCGAGGAGATTCCGGGTGTCGTCGCCGAATACGTCAAGGGTGCCCGCCTCGCCAAGGAAGCCGGCTTCGACGGCGTCGAGATCCATAACGCCAACGGTTACCTCCTCGACCAGTTCCTCCGCAGCGGCAGCAACACTCGCACCGACGGTTACGGCAATTCCCTCGCCGCCCGCGCCCGCCTGACCCTGGAAGTCGTCAACGCTTGCATCTCGGTCTGGGGCTCCGATCGCGTGGGCATCCGCCTTTCGCCTGGCGGAGTCTTCAATGACATGTCCGACGCCAATCCGCTGGAGACCTTCGGTTACCTTCTCCGCGAACTATCGAAGCTCGAAATCGCTTACGCCCACGTCACGCGCGTCACCGCCCAGGACATCGCGCACGGCGCGGCGAGCGGCGTCGGGCCGAAGGAGCTCCGCAAGGATTTCAAGGGCGTGCTCATCACCGCCGGCGGCTTTGATCGCGCGCAGGCCGAGCAGGCCATCGCCGAAGGTTGGGCGGATGCCATCGCCTACGGCGTACCTTTCCTCACGAACCCCGATCTCCCGCACCGTCTGCAGGAAAATCTCGCGCTCAATACGCCCGACGAAGCCACCTTCTACGCCTCCGGCGCGAAGGGGTATACGGATTATCCGACCGCGGGCTAAAGCCCGCGGAGGGGTGGGGGTAGGGGCAGGGATAGGTAATATTGGTAGGGGCAGCACCGCGTGCTGCCCTAGTTGTATCGCGTTCGCCGTAGGGTGAACGCCATGGTAGGGGCGGGGCTACGCCACGCCCGCGGGCACGTCGTAGTCGTGCCCCTACCCTCGGCCGCCATTCGGCGGCCCGGTATGTCGTGACGCGGTCCCAATCCTACCAAACAAAAAAGGACAGCACGTGGTGCTGTCCCTACCTTCATTGCCCATCCCCAGCCCTATCTCTAGGCTTACGCTCAGTGCCCCTCGTGGGCCTGGCGTTCCGCTTCTTCCTTCTTCTTGTCCCACTTGTGGTGGCCGTCCGGAAGGGTGCCGCCGAGTTCGTAAAGCTTTACCTTGTTGTTGACCATGGCTTCGCGCGTGAGGCCGGTCATGGAATACTGGCTCTGCAGGAAGATGGCTTCTTCGGGGCAGACTTCCTGGCACAGGCCGCAGTAGATGCAGCGCAGCATGTTGATCTCGAATTCCTTCGGCGCCTTCTCGACGTGGGCGTTGGTGGCGTTCTCGGAGATCTCGCCGGGGGTGATGCGGATGGCCTTGGGCGGGCAGACGAATTCGCAGAGCTGGCAGGAGACGCACTTCTCGCGACCGTTGGTATCCATCACCAGCGTGGGCACGCCGCGATAGTTCTTCGGGATGGTGGGGCGTTCTTCCGGGTACTGGAGCGTCACGGAGGGACGCACCATGTTGTCCCAAGTAACCTTGAGGCCCGCGAGGATCTGCGGGAGATAGGTGCGCTCGGCGAGGGTGAGCGGACGACGTTCGACGACTTTGATGGCCATGGTTTTGGGTTATCCGCGGATCGCGTACCATGCGAAGTACGCGAGAAGGTTGAGGACGGCGACGGGCAGGAGCACGCGCCAGCCGATGCGCATCACCTGGTCATACCGGAAGCGCGGGATGGTCCAGCGCACCCAGACGAAGAAGAACAGGAAGAAGCACAGCTTGAGGAAGAACGTGGCGACACCGAGGAGCGCGGCGACCCAGCCCGAACCGACGGTCGGCATCCACGGCAACACGTGCCAGCCGCCGAGGAACATCAGGATGAAAAGCGACGAGCCGATGACCATGTGGCTGTATTCGGCGACGAAGAAGATACCGAACTTGAAGGCGCCGTATTCGGTGTGGAAGCCGCCGACGAGGTCGGTCTCGGATTCCGGCATGTCGAACGGGTGGCGGTTCGTCTCGGCGAACACGCAGATCAGGAAGACCAGCGCGGCGACGGGATGGTAGAGGATGTTCCAAGCACCGCTCTGGGCATTGACCATCGCGACGAGGCTGAGTCCGTGGTCTTCACTCGGGGCGGAGGTCGCGAGGAAGACGGTGAGCACCGAAAGGCCCATCGCGAGTTCGTACGAGATCAGCTGCGCGGCGCCGCGGACGGCACCAAGGAAAGGAAACTTCGAGTTGGCGGACCAGCCGGCGAGGGCGATGCCGTAGACGCCGAGGGAGCTGATCGCGAACATGAACAACACGCCGACGTCGGCGCCTTGCGTGAGCGAGATGGCGTACTGTTTGCCTTCGTGGATGAATTCACCGAACGGCAGCATGACGAGCACGGCGAGGGCCGGCGCGAGCGCGATGATCGGGGCGAGGACGTAGTAGAACTTACGCACGTGGCCGGGGAGCGCGTCTTCCTTGAAGAGGAACTTGCCGCCGTCAGCCGCGGGCTGGATGAAGCCGCCCTTCATGAGAAACGTGCCCAGGAACGGGATCCATCCGATGAGCGGATGCATGGTGCGGTTCGGGCCGATGCGGCCTTGGATCCAAGCGGAAGCCTTGCGCTCAAGGAGCACGCTGTAGCCGGCGATCGTCATCACGATCAGGATCAGCGTCACGCCGCGGGCCGCGGTGAAATACCAGGCCGGCGAGAGGACGAAGTCGGTGAGAAGTTTTTCCATGGTCGTCCGGGCTTAGGCGATGGCGACCGGGGCGAACTTCAGCAGCTTGCCTTCGGGGAATTTGTGGGCAGCGAACGCAGAACCGTCAAGCTGTACGCCGTCAGCGGGGAGCAGGCGGCCGTCGAGTCCGGTGAGCGTCGCGACGTTGGCGGAGAGTTCGGACCAGACCGCGGCGGCGTCGGCGCCGGCGAGGCGGGCGAGCACGAGCGCATCAGGCAGCACGTCGGTCGGGCCGGGCACGGCCTGGGCGAACGACTGCAGGCGGAACTGGCAGTTGATGAACGAACCGCTGCGTTCGAACACCGTCAGCGCGGGCAGCACGACTTCGGCGGCCGCGGTGGTGACGTTATGATGCGTGGCGAGGACGACGCTGCGGACCTTGGCGAGCGTCGAGGCGGGCAGGCCGAGCATCGCGGCGTCTTCGCGTACGATGAGGACGGACTTCACCTTGCCGGCGTCGATGTCGGCCGCGAGGGCCTTCAGGTCGGCGACGGGCGCGCGGTCGGTGAGACCGGTGACGAGGGCGCCGCGGAAATTCGGGGTGCGGTCTTCGGAGACCAGGAGGCCGTCGCCCTTGCCCACGTGGGCTGGGATGTAGACCGTGGCGTTCTTCGCCTGGGCGAGACGTGCGAGCAGGCGCTGCTCTTCGACGGACATGTGGGACGAGCCCACGATCGCGAGCGGGCCGGCGGAGAGGGCTTCGGAAGCTGCGGCGAAGGCGGCTTCGAGCGTGGACTTCTCGTTCTTCACCGTCGCGTTCGTCACGCGATTCGGGGCGTCGACCGACTTGAAAAGTTCGCGGCCGGAGTCGGCCATCCACGTGTCGTTCACGGCGTCGTTCTGGCGCGGCGTGATGCGGTAGATCTTGCCTTCGCGGGACCAGACGGTCGTGTTCGCGCCGGCGGAGGATTCGGTGTCGATGCTCGGGGTCTGCTTCAGGAACCAGACGCGCATCTTGAAGCGGAAGTCCGTGCTCGTGAGCGCGCCGACGGGGCAGATGTCGACCGTGTTGAGCGAGTAGTTATTGTCCAGTTCGCGGCCCGGGAAGCAGGTCAGCGTGTTGAACGAGCCGCGGTTGACGAAGCCTAGGACGGGGTCCTTGGCGATCTCGCTGGAGAAGCGCACGCAGCGCGAGCAGAGGATGCAGCGTTCGTCGTCGAGCGTGACGCGCGGCCCGAGGCGGGTCTTCTTCGGCTTGGCGTTCTTCTCGTCGAGGTAGCGCGAGTAGCCGCGGCCGTATTCGGCGGAGAACTCCTGCAGCTTGCACTCGCCGGCCTGGTCGCAGATCGGGCAGTCGAGCGGGTGGTTGAGGAGAAGCATCTCCGTCACGCCTTCGCGGCAGGCCTTGACGCCGGGCGATTCGAGACGGACGTGCAGGCCGGGAGAGACGTTGGTGGCG
>CAIKRN010000144.1 GCA_903829855.1 uncultured Opitutia bacterium | reverse complement strand
GCCGAGCGCTCCACCAAGCCAGGCATCTCGCACCCGAAGGACGCGGAGAACGCCTGGATGGGCGAATTCGAACGTTCCTTCCCGCACCGCGAGACACCCGATCAGGCGCGCGCCATCACCGAAGTAAAAGCCGACATGGAACGGGCGGCGCCGATGGATCGGCTCGTCAGCGGCGACGTCGGCTTCGGCAAGACCGAGGTAGCCTTACGCGCTGCGTTCAAATGCGTGCTCGGCGGACGGCAGGTCGCGATCCTCGCGCCCACGACCGTCCTCGCCCAGCAACACTTCGAAAGTTTTAAAGAGCGCCTGGCGCGCTGGCCCGTCTCCGTCGAACTCCTCAGCGGCTACCGCACCGCCAAGCAGAAGGCCGACGTCCGGGCGCGGGCCGCGGCCGGCACGGTGGATATCGTCGTCGGCACACACGCCCTGCTTTCGGACGGCACGAGCTTCGGCCGCCTCGGCCTCGTCATCATCGACGAAGAACATCGCTTCGGCGTGCGGCACAAAGAGCGCCTCAAACAACTCCGCTCCGAAGTGGACGTCCTCGCGATGAGCGCCACGCCGATTCCGCGCACACTCTACCTCGCACTTGTCGGTGCCCGCGACCTCAGCGTCATCGAAACGCCGCCGCGCGAACGATTACCGATCCGCACCGTCGTCCGAAGTTATGACGAGAACCTCGTGCGGGACGCCGTGAAGGCCGAACTCGCCCGCGGCGGGCAGGTCTTTTACTTACACAATCGCGTTGAGACCATCCGAGCGGTCGCTGAGCGCCTCGCCGCCCTCCTCCCCAAGGCTCGCATCATCGTCGGCCACGGCCAGATGGGCGCGGGCGAACTGGAAGAGACCATGTCCGCGTTTGTCGCGGGTGAATACGATGTGCTCGTGTGCACGACCATCATCGAGACCGGCTTGGATATCCCAAACTGTAACACCCTGATTATCGAAGGGGCGGACCGCTTCGGTCTCGCCCAGCTTTATCAGCTACGTGGACGGGTCGGGCGATTCAATCGTCAGGCGTACGCCTACCTCTTCCTCCACCGGCACGCCGCGCTCGTTGGCACGGCGCACCGAAGGCTTTCCGCCATCCGACAGTATAACCAGCTCGGCGCGGGTTTCCGCATCGCCATGCGCGACCTCGAGTTACGTGGCGCGGGCAACATCCTGGGTGCCGCCCAGAGCGGACATGTCGCCGTCGTGGGCTTCGATCTTTACTGCCAACTCCTCCGCCGGAGCGTAGCCAAATTGCGCGGCGACAAGGGAGCGACCAGCGAGCGGTGCGATGTTAATCTGGACTTCATCGATCACACCCAGGCCGCACTCGGCACTGAACAGGCTAATTCCAGCGAGGGCGACACCCCCTTGCTGACCGCCACCCTGCCCGCTGACTGGATTCCGGAGACCCGGCTCCGCATTGAAGCATTCCGACGCATCGCCCTCGCCCTGGATGTCGCCGAAGTCGCCGAACTGCGTACCTCGCTTAAAGATCGTTACGGCAAATTACCGCCCGAAGCCGAGGCCCTCCTCAGTTTGGCCGAAATCCGCTGTCTGGCTGAGGAGAAAAGTGTCATTTCCGTGACAACCGATGGCAACACCCTCCGTTGCCTAAGCGTGGCGGGAGGGCGGTCGCCTGAGCCTATTATGATAGGCAATCGGTTTCCCCGCTTGACCGTGAAGGACCCCCTGCGGAAACTCAAAGAAATCCGAGGATTCCTCTCGCGCATCCTCCACCCTCCTGGCCCATGAACGTCCCGCTCCTTTCCACCGCCCTTCTGCTCGTCACCGCGGCTGCCTTCGCCCAGAAAGCATCAGCCACCCTCGAAGAAGTCGCCAAACTTCAGCGGGACAAAGAACAGGCGGAGGGCTGGACCGCCCGCAACTCGGACAAGATTGTCGGCGTTGCCGATAGCCAAGGAATCACTAAATCGGAAGTCGTCAGGCAGTTAGACCCCCGACTCTTGTCGATAACCAGGGCGGAATCCAGCTCGCCAGCCGACTGGGAGAAAAAGATTAATAAAATGTTTGATGAGATGCTCCATCTCACCGCCGACCGGCAATTAATTATTGCAGAGTTTCGTTCTGGTCCGGGGAAAATCCCGCCCTTTTACGTGGATAACGAAATCGATGAAGTCATCCAAAGGGACTACGCGGGCGACCGGAATCGTTTCCACGCCGCACTCCGAGCGGAAGGCACCACCCCACTTGGCTACCGCAAGATTATTGAAGACCAAATCATCATCCGGGAAATGCAGCGTGAAATCCGAGTCGCAGCGATGCAAATCGGCCCCGGCAAGGTAGCCGAATACTACGAGACTCATAAAGCAGACTATATTCGCAAAGAGCAGATTCGCCTTCGCCAAATCACCCTCCGCCCCGGAGCAGCTGAACGCCCCGAGGAAGCGAAAGCACGGGCCGAAGCCTGGGCCGATGCCCTCCGCCACCCCGAAAAAATCAACGCCACGCTCGCCCGCTTTAAAGTTAATACGACTAAACTCAATACTGCCCC
This sequence comes from uncultured Opitutia bacterium, assembly GCA_903829855.1. GTDB lineage: Bacteria > Verrucomicrobiota > Verrucomicrobiia > Opitutales > UBA953 > UBA953. Next base: position 15,951 of record CAIKRN010000144.1, on the reverse strand, counting down.
AACATTTGGCGATATCGCCGAACGCATCAGCGGCGATGACTTTGCTAAGCAAGGTGGGGACACAGGCTGGCGCAACGTCGAGGATCTCAACGAGAAAATGATCGCTCAGGTTAAGGATTTGCCTGTCGGCCAAGCCTCTACTTTGTTGCAAATCGACCAGCCAGGCAGCCCACCCTTTTGGTTCATCTTCGTGCGTGAAGGCTCGCGGCCTAAAGGTTATCTACCTCTCTCCGACCCTGAACTGCTCCGGGAGATTGAGGATAAAGTGAGCACCGAGAGCGTCAAAAACGCCATCGACGCTTGGCTCACCAGCCTACGGAGTAAGCATTACGTCGAAATCGTCGCCGACAAAAAATGAGCGAGACCCGACGCGACCCCGAGGCCAAGTTAGGCCGGGATCCCGCCGCCCCCTTCCATTGCAAAGCCTTCCCTAGACGAACGGCTGGGGTGCTACTGCATGTCACCGCGCTACCGGGCTCCGGCCCAATCGGCAATCTAGGGACAGCCGCACGTCGTTTCATTGATTTCCTGCAGGCCAGTGGCTTCGGCTGGTGGCAGGTGTGCCCGCTGGGGCCCACGGGCTTCGGCGACTCACCTTATCAAGCCCTCTCCGTCTTTGCCGGAAATCCCTACCTCCTGGACTTAGACGATCTCGCGGGGCGGGGGCTCATGACCGCGGATGAACTTTCATCCGTGCGACGTCACGGCGATGAGTGCACCGACTACGGTAGACTCTGGAACGACCTTCGCCCCATCCTGCGCACCGTAGCGGCAAGGGCCGTAGCAGCCCTAAAGCAAAATCCGGCCTTCCTTACCTACCGAACCCGCGAAGCACATTGGCTCGCCGACTGGTGCCGCTTCTCCGCCCTTCGCGAAGTCAATGGCTACACCGCGCCGCACACATGGTCCAATAACCAAGCCTCCGAAGCGGCACAGGATGAGGCGGCGGTATTACAGTTTCTGTTCGCCGAACAATGGAATGCACTCCGGAGCTACGCCCGACAAAGGAGCGTGCAGCTCTTCGGCGACGAACCCATCTACGTCTCTAGTGATGGGTGTGATGCTAAATTTAGCCCGGATTTATTCCAATTGGATGCCACTGGGCGACCCACCGCCGTAGCTGGCGTACCCCCAGATTATTTTGCGGAGGATGGGCAACTCTGGGGCAATCCTCTCTACCGATGGGAGCGCCATGCCGCCGACGGTTTCGCTTGGTGGAAATCACGCGTCCATCATGACCTCAAGCTCTTTGACGCGATCCGCATCGACCATTTCCGAGGCCTGCATGACTACTGGAGCGTGCCGGCCGGTGCGCCCAATGCACGCGGCGGCGAATGGTTCGACGGGCCAGGCTTAGCTTTCACGAACGCCCTCGGCGACCTTGCCCTCGTGGCCGAAGACCTCGGCCTGCTTTCGCCGGGCGTGGACGTCCTGCGCAAGGCCGCGCAATTGCCGGGGATGGCCGTACTACAATTTGGCTTCGGAGGAGAGCTAGAGCAGAACCCGCACTACCCGCCCAACATTGTCGAAGACCGCGTCGTCTACACGGGAACACATGACAACGACACTTTAACTGGCTGGATCAAGCAGGCCCAACCCCAGGAATTGGAAAGACTGACGGCCCTTTACGGCCCGCTAAAAAATCCGGCCGAAGTGCTGGCGGAAGTTGCATTGGCGTCCCCAGCAATCGCCGCTTTCATCCCCGTACAAGATCTACTCGGACTCGGCTCCGAGGCTCGCTTTAATACGCCCGGCAACCCCCAAGGCAACTGGACCTGGCGCATGAGTGACGCGCAGTTGATTCAGCTCACAAGCATGGCGGGGAGGTGGAAAGAACGCCTGCGGTCCGCCAATCGGCTTAGCGCGTAAGGCGGCGATACTTCGGCCGGCGGGGCGTATCGGAGTCAAGGCCTAGGCGCTTACGGCGATCTTCAAGGTAATCGCCATAATTGCCCTCATGCCAAACCACGGTGCTGTCATCTTCGAACGCCAGAATGTGTGTGGCCACCCTATCCAGGAACCAGCGGTCGTGCGTCACGATGACCGCACAGCCGGCGAAACCCTCGAGGGCGTCTTCCAGGGCGCGAATCGTATTCACGTCGAGGTCATTGGTTGGCTCATCGAGCAGGAGCACGTTAGCACCGGCTTTGATGAGTCGGGCCAGGTGGATGCGATTGCGTTCGCCCCCAGACATAATGCCAACTTTGCGCTGCTGGACATCGCCCGTAAAACCGAAGCGGGCGGCATAGGCACGAGCCGGCACCATAATTTTTCCGAGATGCACCATGTCTTGCCCGTCGGAGATAGCGGACCACAAAGGCGCATCGGCAGGAAGGGAGTCGCGGGACTGATCCACGTAAGCGATTTTCACTGACTCGCCGACTGTGAGTGTGCCCCGATCTGGCTTCTCTTGGCCAGTAATCATCCGAAAAAGGGTCGTCTTGCCGGCGCCGTTCGGGCCAACCACGCCGACAATACCTCCAGCAGGCAGGGTGAAATTCACATCCTCCATCAGAATGCGATCGCCGTAGCCCTTCATGAGGCCGCGGGCCTCGATGACGGCACCGCCGAGCCGAGGGCCGGGCGGAATCCAGATTTCAGCGGCCTTTTCCTGCTGGCCCTGGTCTTGCGTCAGCATCTGCTCATAGGCGCGCAGACGGGCCTTATTCTTGGCGACGCGGGCCTTCGGGGAAGCGGCCGCCCACTCCCGTTCACGCTCCATGGATCGCGAGCGAGCGACGGACTGCTTTTCCTCCATCTCGAGACGCTGCTGCTTCTGTTGCAGCCAAGAGGAGTAATTACCTTTCCAAGGAATCCCGCGGCCTCGATCGAGTTCCAAAATCCAGCCCGCGACATTATCGAGGAAATAACGGTCGTGCGTAATTGCGATGACCGTGCCCTTATAGCTCTGCAGGTGACGCTCGAGCCATGCGACCGTATCGGCGTCGAGGTGATTCGTCGGCTCATCCAGCAACAGGATGTCTGGCTCCATCAGCAATAATCGACAAAGGGCTACGCGGCGTTTCTCGCCGCCGGAGAGCTTGGAGACGACCGCGTCACCAGACGGACAACGTAAAGCTTCCATCGCCATCTCAATGCGAGCATCCAGATCCCAGCCACCGCGCGTATCGAGGATGGTCTGAATCTCGCCTTGGCGGGCCAGGATCTTCTCCTGCTCCTTGGTGTCGTCGGTCTCGGAGACTTTCACGAACGTCTCGTCGTACTCCTCTAGCAAGGCCTTCATCGGGCCAGCCGCCTGCATGACACATTCCTGCACCGTGAGATGCTCATCGAGGCGCGGCTCCTGAGCGAGGTAGCCGAGGGTATAACCGGGCACCTGACTGATGGAGCCATCAAACTCCTTATCTTCGCCCGCCATGATTTTGAGGAGCGTTGATTTCCCGGAGCCATTGAGGCCGAGCACACCGATTTTCGCCCCATAATAATAGGATAAGGAAATATCCCGGAAAACGGGCTTCTTCTCGAAGAACTTCGTCACCCCCGTCATTGTGAAAATCACCTTATCGTCAGCCATGGAGCAGAAGGTTCGGAGAAGCACCCCCGGGGGCAAGCGGAACCCGGCGGGCACAGGCCTTTAGCGGTCTTGACATCGGGGTCGGTCCAGCCAAGGTGGGGGTAGTTCACCTTTACCGAGGTGGGTCCTGCCGGACCCGCTTTTTTTGTCCCTAAACACTTTCACCGCAAACCAGCACCTACCATGAGCGTCGATATCAAACCATTCCTCCAATATCTCGAAAAAGAGAAGAATATCAAAAAAGAAGAGGCCTGTGCCCTCATCATTGAGGCCATCAAGTCCTCCGTCGAGAAATCGGTCATGGCCGGCCAAAACGTCGAAATCACGGCCGACCCCACCTCCGGCAAGCTCGACGCCTTTGTCGTCCTGCGGGTGACCGACTCCGTGTCGGATCCGCTCCAAGAGATCAACCCCATCGCCGCCTCCCTCCTCGAAGCCAACGTCCAGGTTGGCCAGGAAGTCCGCAAGCCCATCAATGTGGCTGACCTCGGCCGTATCGCCGCCAAGACCACCCAGCAGCTACTCAACCAGCGCTTCCGCAAAATCGAGAAGGATCAGGTCTTCCTCGAGTATAAGGATAAAGTCGGCGACATCGTTACCGGCACCGTACGCCGCACTGAACGTGGCAATGTCATCATCGAGCTCGGCACCGCCGAGGCCGTGCTGACGCACAAAGAACGCTGCCATGGCGACGAATTCCGCACCGGCGACCGTATCCGCTGCCTCCTCCTTGAAATCCGCGAAGACCCGCAGCGCGGCCGTGAGTTCGTGCTCTCCCGCGCCAACGACGGCTTCGTGCGCCGCCTACTGGAACTCGAAGTCGCCGAAATCGCCGACAAGACCGTCACCATCGCCAAGATGGCCCGCGACCCTGGCTACCGCACCAAGATTGCCGTTGATTCGCGCGACCCCAAGGTCGATCCCGTCGGCGCTTGCGTCGGTGCCCGTGGTGCCCGCGTCCGCAACATCGTCAAGGAACTTGGCGGCGAGAAGATTGATATCATTCGCTACCATGCCGAGCCGCTTAAGTTGCTTGAAGAAGCCATCCGTCCCGCCAAGCCCCGCAACGTCCGCATCGACGAACGCACGCGCAGCATCCACTTCGAAGTGGACGAAGACGACATGCGCATCGCCATCGGCAGCAAGGGTCGCAACGCACGCCTCACCTCCAAGCTCATGGGCTGGGGTCTGAACATTCAAAAAGCCACGCACGCCGCCGAAAGCTTCGAAGCCAAGGCCGGCGACGCCGCCGTCCGCATCGCCGAACAGCTTGGCCTCCCGGCCGAACTCATCGCGAAGTTCGTCAGCCTAGGCATCTCCAGCGTCGAAGCCCTCGAAGGTGCGACCGTGGAAGACTTCAAGGAGAGCGGTATCCCGACCGAAGAGGTCGAAACCGTCCTCGCGGCCTACGCTAAGGGCCGTCGCGCATAAGCTCCCCCTTCCAGTCCATCCCGACATACCACCCCGAACGAGCACATGACCGAGAAGAAGAAACCTGAAGCCAAGAAGGCGGCCACGACCCAGCGCTTCAGCGATGTGGCCAAGGAGCTCGGCTTAGAGGTCAAGGCTCTCCTCGCCTTGGTCGATCAGTTCGTGGAGGCCCAACCCGAGTTCAGGGACTACGTCTACTCCGCAGGCAAGAAGCCGGCCGCCTCGAGTAACTTTGGTAAGACTTATCGCGACGACTTCATGAAGTTCGCGGAAGACAAACTTCCGAAGAAGATCGAGCCCGCAGTCGAGCCAGTCAAGCCGGTCGTCGAAGCCGTCAAGGCCCCCGAAGCCACCAAGCCAGCCGCGCCCGTCACCCCTGTGGTAAAGGCCAACTCGCCCGCACCCGTCAGCCTCCCGCCGCGCCCCAGCATCGCCCCGAATCCAGGGCCTTCGGTCCGGCCGCCCGTTGCTCCGCAGATTCGCCCAGTGACGCCGATTACGCCGACAACTTCGAAGCACGACCTGCCGCCCGTCGTCGTCAGCACGCCTCCGCCGGCCCCCGCCCGTCCCGGCAATATTCCGCCTCTCGTTCGCCCGCCCATCGCGCCGATTGTGAACCGCCCAGCGGCAACCAGCAATCAGGCCGCCCCCGGAAGCAAAGGCGCCATCACGGTTCGCCCGCCCATCGTGGTGCGCGACTTCGCCATCGCTCTAAATCTTAAGCCCTTCCAGGTCATCGGTAATCTGATGGAACTGAACAAGGTCGTCAGCGTTTCTTCCGTCATCGAAGAAGCCGACGCCCGTAAGGTGGCTGAACGTCACGGCTACACGCTGGAAATCCGCCACCGCGGCGAAGGCGCCCAGCCCGTCAAAAAAGTTGAGAAGCCTTCTGAAGACGATCCGGCGCTCATGACCCAGCGACCGCCCGTCGTTTGCGTCCTCGGTCACGTCGACCACGGCAAAACCACCCTGCTCGACTTCTTCCGTAAGACCAACGTCGTCTCAGGCGAAGCAGGCGGCATCACGCAACATATCGGTGCCTACTCTGTCGCCTACCAAGGCGAAAAGCCTGAGTACAAGGGCCGAACCGTCACCTTCCTCGACACCCCCGGCCACGCCGCCTTCGCCAAGATGCGCGAACGTGGTGCATCCGTTACCGACATCGCCGTGCTCGTCGTGGCAGCGGACGACGGCTTCATGCCCCAGACCGAGGAAGCCCTTAAATTTGCCCAGAAGCACGCCAGTGCCATTGTCACGGCGATCAATAAAGTCGACTCGAAGGGCGCCAACATCGACCGCGTAAAGCAGCAGATGCAGCAGCGCGGCATCACCCCGGAAGATTGGGGCGGCGAGACCATCACCAGCCCCGTGTCTGCACTCAAAGGTACCGGCATGACCGAGCTCCTTGAGTCCATCCTCCTGCAATCCGAAGTACTCGACCTGAAGGCCAATGCGAAATGCCCTGCCCAGGGCGTTGTCATCGAATCTCAGATGGAAACGGGTCGTGGACCGACCGCGACCGTCATCGTACAGAAAGGTACGCTTAAACCTGGTGATTCTTTTGTCTGTGGTGAAACGTGGTGCAAAGTCCGCGCCTTGATGGATGAACGCGGCAATCGCCTTCCTTCCGCCGCCCCCGGATCGCCGGCGCTCGTGCTCGGCTGGGATGCGGTCCCTGCTCCCGGTACCAAATTCAAGACCGTCAAGAATGACCGCGAAGCCCGCGAGATTGCCGAAGAAGCGGCCCTCGTTGCTCGCCGTGCCGCCGAAGCCATCCAGCAAGCGCCGAATACTGGTGCTCGCCCTGGCATGTCGGACCTCGAACGCCTGATGGCCGCCCTCGCCCAGGACAAGGAGAAGATTCTCCGCGTCCTGCTGAAGGCCGACGTCAACGGCACCCTCGAAGCCCTGGAAGGTTGCCTCGTAGAAATTAAATCCAACAAGGTCCGGCTCGAAGTCGTCGGCGGTACCGTCGGGCCAGTTACGCAGGGCGATGTCGCCCTCGCTGAAGCCTCGAAGGCCATCATTGTGGCTTTCGACACCAAACTTGAAACTGGCGTCCAGCCGCAACTCAAGCGTACCGGTGTCCGTCTCCTGACCCATGATATTATTTACGAGCTCATCACTCTCGTGAAGGAAGCCATGACCGAGTTGCTCGACCCCGAAGTCCGCGAGAACAAGCTCGGGGCGGCCGAAGTGCGCGCGGTCTTCCCGCTTGGCAAGGAGCACAAAGTCGCTGGTTGCATGGTCACCGAAGGGCTTATCCGCCGCGCCGCCAAGGCTCGCGTGGTCCGCAATGGTAAGATCATCCACAACGGCCCCGTTGAAACCCTACGTCGCTTCAAGGATGATGCCTCCGAGGTCAAAGCTGGCTTCGAATGCGGCATCAAGCTTGGTGGCTATGACGAGTACCAGCCTGGCGACATCATCGAAGCCGTCGAGATGCTGCAGACGCGTCCGTCGCTCTAAGACTCATGTCTCAGCGCCAGCTCCGGGTAGCCGAACTTGTCCAGCGGGAGGTCTCCTCCACGCTGCGGCAGGGTTGGGCCGCCGAGGCCGCCTTGATTACCATTACTACGGCGACTGTCTCGCCTGACCTGCGGCAGTGCCGCGTCGGTTTCGCCGTCGCTGGCGATGCCACCGCTCACAAGGCGGCCCGCGCCCTACTCAAGCGGGTGCGCAATGAAATCCGCTCAACGGTCGGCGGCATTTTGCAGATGAAGCATACCCCGGAATTGCTGTTCATCGAAGATGACGTCACCGGCGGCATCGCTCGAGTGCAGGCCATGCTAGACGAGTTGTCCCGCAAGGATCGCGAGAGCAAACCGAAGGTCGACTAAGCGGTCGGAGCGGCCACTTCAGGAAAATCACGCAGCGCTTCGCGCACGACGGAAGCGCGGCGGCGATCGCGACCATCGCTGTCGAGTTCCTCGCCTGCCCGGGCTTGAACATGGGCGGGCTGTCCTTCGATCATAAGGCGATCGACGATGTGACGAAGTTCCTCAGGCAGACATCCCATGTCGCAGGCCAGGCGGAGGTGCGAAAGCATGTTCATCGACTCAGCACTTGTGAGCAAACGGGCGTGACGAAGGATGCCATAAGAGCGCGCCAGACGATCGGTGAAACGCTCGCCTTCGTCTTTGGCGAGTTTGCGTCGGGCGTTCCACTCCTGCTCCACGACATTCTTAATCCAGCCACCGAGGTGCTTGAGGATCGCATCCTCGGAAAGACCTAACGTCTGCTGATTAGAAATCTGGAAAATATTGCCGGCCGCCTCCGTGCCCTCACCGAGCCAACCGCGCACGGCGAGCCCATCCTGATTAAGTGCGCGTGACACCTTATCCATATGTCCGGCCAGACAGAGGCCCGGCAGATGCACCATCGCGGAAGCCCGTAAACCCGTACCGACATTAGTGGGACAGGCGGTGAGATAGCCCAGGCGTTCCGAAAAAGCCATCTTCAGGCGGCCGCCCAGATCATCATCTAATTGCTCGGCAATATGCCAGGTACCACGGAGGTGCCAGCCTGCCTTGACCACCTGAATGCGGAGGTGGTCTTCCTCATTGATCATCACCGAGCAGGTCTGGTCGCGGCTAATGACCGAGGCGCCGCTCTTGCCGGAGGCAAGTTCCTTGGAGACCAGATGGCGCTCGACGAGTACGGCGCGGTCCCGGTCTTGCAGCTCGCCCATCCGCAACACGTGGCCGCGACGGAACTTTGGTAGCTCTGTGAGTGCCTCGACGCAGCGTTCGGCGATTTCTTTGCGTTGCGGGACCTTTGCCCAACCAGGAAAAGGCAGGCCATCGAGATTCCGAGCTAAGCGGATACGCGTACTGAGGACCACCGCCTGCTGGGCGCCCAGGAGGTGCGTGAGTTCGCTCTCAGCATCAAGGATGTCTTGAACGGACATATTCAGGAAGGGGTGAGTTGTTGTTCGAGCACGGCAATCTCATCACGCAGACGAGCGGCGACCTCAAAGTTCTCGGCAGCGACCGCCTGCTCCATCTCGCGGCGGGCGCCATCTAGGCGGCGCCGAAGTTGGCCGGTGGGCAACATCCCAGCCGGGGCGCGTCCGACATGTTCAGCCTCATGCTGCACCTTCGTGAGCAAGGCGCCGAGGGCGTCGCCAAAGACCTCCCAACAGGAGGGACAGCCGAGGCGACCGCGCTTACGAAAATCAATATCCGTGAAGCCGCATTGAGGGCAGGTGGTCGTCGGCGCGGCCTGGGTGGCGGACGTTAATGCGTCGGCCAGCTGAAAGACCGCCGGATCCGTCGCCCCGCCCTTCTGAGCACAGGCCTCGCAGAGATGGACCTTGGTCACCTTATTGTGGACGACCTGAGCGAGGTGGACCGTAGCGGCCTCCTCGCAGAGCGAGCACTTTAATGGTTTGGACATCGGGGAACATCGAAAACGGGGTCGAACCACTTGGCAAGGGCAAGCGGGGAGCGGGGTTTGACTTCATGCCCGACGAGGGCTTGATGGAAGCCTGTCAGATGTCCACCAAGCCCCGCATTGTCATCACCGGCCTGGGCCTCACCGCCCCCAACGGCAACTCCCTCGCCGAGTTCCGAGCCAACCTCTTGGCCGGCAAGGCGAGAATCGCCGTTATCGACGTCCGCCACATGGGCCGCCATCCCGCGGGCGTTTGCGACTTCGATGCCACTAAATGGCAGAAGCGAAAAGAAATCCGCAATGGCACCCGCGTCGGATCCATCTCCATTTACTGCTCCCGCGAAGCCCTCGGTGACTCCGGCCTCGACTGGGACAAAGTCGATAAGTCCCGCGTAGGCGTCTACCTCGGCATCACTGAACACGGCAACGTCGAGACCGAGAATGAGATTCATAATATTTCACAGTTCGGCAACGACACCAAGTATTGGACGCATCACCACAACCCGCGCACGGTGGCGAATAACCCCGCCGGGGAAGTGACCATGAACATGGGGATCACGGGCCCTCATTACACGATCGGTGCCGCCTGTGCCGCCGGCAACGCTGGGCTCATTCAGGCCGCCCAGATGCTGCAGCTCGGCGAGGTCGACATCGCTTTTGCGGGGGGCGTTTCGGAATCCATCCACACCTTTGGAATCTTTGCTGGCTTCAAGAACCAAGGGGCGCTGGGCGCCCATGAAGACCCCACGAAAGCCTCGCGCCCGTTCGACAAGAATCGCAATGGCATCGTGATTTCCGAAGGTGGCGCTATCTACGTCCTGGAACGCCTCGACGACGCCCTCGCCCGCGGCGCCCGGATCATCGCCGAAATTGCCGGCTGGTGCATCAACTCTGACGCCACCGACGCCGTCCTCCCCAACCCCGAAAGGCAGACGGAGTGCGTCCGCATGGCGCTTAAGCGAGCGGGGATGAAGCCCCAGGACATCCAGATTGTCTCCACCCATGCCACGGCGACGGCACTGGGCGACATTCAAGAATGCACCGCCCTAAGAGCTGTCTTCACCGACTGCCCAGAAACCAAGATTAACAACACCAAGAGCTTTATCGGACACTGCATGGGGGCGGCCGGTGCGCTTGAACTAGCCGGCAATCTGCCCTCGTTTGAGGACGGCTGGGTCCATCCCACCATCAATATTGACGAATTAGACCCAGAATGCGCCTTGCCAGGCCTCGTAATCAACCAACCGGTCAAGGTTGAGCGTGTAAACGCGATCCTGAACAACTCCTTTGGTATGCTGGGAATCAATTCTGCCCTCATTGTGAAGAAATATGGGGTTGCCTGACCGGCATTGGGCGTTTGAAACAAGCCCTGACAATATGACCAAGGAAGACATCAAGCAGGTCGTTCTCGACATCATCGCCGACATCGCACCAGACGAGGATCTAACCACCGTTAAGGCGGAAGTTCGCCTCCGCGACCAACTGTCCCTCGACTCCATGGACTTCCTGGATATCGTTATGGAACTGCGCAAGAAGCACGGCATTGAAGTTCCCGAGGCCGACTACGTCCAACTTGCCTCCCTGGATTCCTGCGCCAACTACCTGCTCCCAAAGTTCCAAGCCAAGTCTGGCAAGTAAGCGGCCAGGCACAGGACTTAAAAGACCGCCTTTAGGCGGTCTTTTTGTTTATTAGCCGCAACCGATACGCCATCCCCGGTGTTCTAGATTTGCGGACACCCCCCTCACCCCTTTTAACTACTTACGTGTACCCCGTTCGATTTCTGCTCGCCGCCCTGCTTTGCTTGATCTGCCACCCGGCCCAGGCTGAGACCGTCCAACTACGTAAAGCTGGCAACGCTACCGTGGTGACCTTCGAGTATATCACCCTGGACGAAACCTCCATCATGGTAAAATTGACGGACAAAGACGCGGTTCTTTCATACAAGTGGGAAGACCTTGACCTAGATTGGATCAAAAAGAATAACCCCAAAATCTGGGCCGAACGCGAGTTGCTCATGGCCGCTCCATCCGAGGAAAAGAAAATGGCGAAGAAGGATGCCGAGGTTGACCCCTTTGCGGCCGAGATAACAGCGGTGGACTACAAGACTTTGGTAAAAAACTGCACCATCGCCCTCCAAGACGGCCTGAAGGGTATGCCGATTGAGAAAATCGAAATCGTATGCAAAGAGTTCCAGCTCGATGAGACCCTCTTCTGGGCTGGCTACGAAGACCTCAAGAAGGCCAGTAAAATTGTCGGAAAAAACGAGGTGATCGTAAAAGCCGAAGCCCCTATGGAGGAAAAAGAGAAGGGTGAAAAGATCGTCAAGCCTCGCAAACTAGCGACGGCGGCCACCAAGACCAAAGCTGGCGACAGTAAGGCCAGCGCGCGCAACCCGGACAACCTTGAAAAGGAAACCGCCGCCAAGAAGGATTTCGCGGAGGACGCCAAGCCTTTCAATGCGATTGGCTATCTTCGCATGCTCTCCGAGGGCGGCACTAAGGGAAAGCCCATCTGGATGATGCTCCGCCGCTCCACCGAAGACCGGAAGACCATCCTCACCGCCCTACGGAGATATGAAACCATCGCTGGCGACCTAGCCGAGAAACCTGAAGGTAAGGCGAGCAAAGGCGAAATCCTCGTCTTTAAGAAAGCCGTATCGGCCGCCATTGAATCCCTTGAGAAGGTCAGCCGAGACACCTCTACCATCGAAGCCCGACTCCAGTCGGACTGCCGATCCCTACTCAACCAACTCCCCTTGCGCTAAGGGCCTCGGGACCCTCGTCAACGAGTCCGGCCGCCTTCCTGGAAGAAGACGGCCGGTTTTGAATGGTGGAGCCTATCGGGCTTGAACCGACGACCTCTTGCATGCCATGCAAGCGCTCTACCAGCTGAGCTAAGGCCCCGTTAAATGGGAAGGTAAACAAAGGTCAGCCCGCGGGCACGGTCAACGCTTTTTTCCCGCCCTCGGGAGTCTCTGGTTGCCAATGGACCGCTGCTCCTTTGCCTTTCGGTCGTGGAAGAGTCCGAAAACAACCCAGAAGCCTCCCAGCCGGGCGCCGATGCCCCTCTGGACACTCAGGGTGGCCGGGCCCAAGGCGGCCTCCGCATTGAGAAGGATTTCATCGAATCTCTCCCCGTCGGCGAGTGGACCGGCCCCATTGAGTTAATCGAGTCGGAACGTGATGCCGAGAAAGCCATTGCTTCACTCGCTCGTGACCGCGTCCTGGGCTTCGACACCGAGACCAAGCCTTCACATACCCGCGGGGAATACAACCTGCCTTCAATCCTGCAGCTGGCGGGCGAACACCATATCTTTGTCTTCCGCCTAGATCACTGCGGCGGTATCCCGCTCGCCTTCCCTGTGCTCTGCAATGATCGCCAAGCGAAGGTGGGCGTCGCCGTCCGCGATGACGTCAAGAACCTGCGAGCCCGTGCGCCTTTTGATGACCGCGGCTTCATCGATATCGCCGACCACACGAAGAAGACTGGCTTGGTAAACACCGGCCTGCAGGCGCTCGCCGCCCACTTCCTGCGCCTACAGATGAAGAAGTCCAAAAAGGTCCAGACTTCCAACTGGGCCAAACCGCTTGATGAACGACAAATTCAGTATGCTGCGAATGATGCTTGGTTCAGCCGTGAGCTGTTCCTGAAGCTCGAGCAGGACGGTCTGATCCCCCGGTTCGAATGAACAATGACGCTGCCCGCGTAGCCGAAGCGCTGGGTCTAGGCGCCACAAAAAGGCATATCTTTCTCTGCGTAAAGTCCTCCGAACAGGCGTGCTGCGGAGGCGAACAAGCAGCGAAATCGTGGGAGCACCTTAAGACGCGTCTGAAGCAACTCGGCCTCTCCGAGAAAGGCGGCATCCAACGAACCAAAGCAGATTGCTTGCGTGTGTGCGTCGAGGGTCCCGTCGCTGTCATCTACCCTGACGGCATCTGGTACCGCCACTGTACACCCGAGAACCTCGACCGTATCATTACCGAGCACCTCGTCGGCGGAAAAGTCGTCGAATCGCTTCGCTTCGCCGGACCCGCGTAACCTTAAGCCCGTTCGTCGAGCAGCACGCTGGAGCCCAGCAGTCCGTCTTACTTCAAAGCCTTATCAATGGCTTTCTGAAGCTCGTCCGAATCGGGCTCGGTATCAGAGGCGAAACGGGCGATCAGCTTACCGTCTGCACCGATAAGGAATTTATTAAAGTTCCAACCGACCGGACCAGGGAAGCCTTCCGCCTTACTCATCATCTTTTCGAAAAGCGGGTGGGGCTTATCGCCCTTAATCTTCACTTTGGCGTACATCGGGAAAGTGACATTGAAACTTGTCTTACAGAATTTCTTGATGGCCTTATCCGTGCCGGGCTCCTGCCCGCCGAAATCATTACAAGGGAAGCCAGCGACGACGAGCCCTTTGGATTTATTCGCGTCGTAAAGGGACTGCAGGCCAGCATATTGACGGGTATAACCGCACTCGCTGGCAACATTGACGACCAGCCAGACCTTGCCGCCCTTGACCGCACCGAGCGTGACGTCTTTGCCGTCGATGTCTTTTACGGGAACGCCGAGCAAACCGGGGGCAGGCTCAGCCGCGGAGAGTGCAGTCATAAGAAGGGTAAGAATTAAAGCGGTGCGGAACATGACATCATTCAATCCATGGGTAGCCCGGGGTCAAGCGACCGACCTTAAGGCATCTCGGCGCCACGCGCGACCGTCACGAGGTGATACCACTCCTCCCGGGTCAATTCGAGCTGATCAGCCTGTGCAATTTGCTTAATTCGGGCCGGATTTGTGCTTCCAACGATGGGAATCATCCGGGCAGGGTGCTTAAGCAACCAGGCTAGGGCAATCACCTCACGTGGGAGACCGCGTTCTTGGGCGATGCGGTCCAGCACCGGCAAGACGCAGGCGGGGTTGTAATGGGCTTGTCCGGGCAAGAGGTCCTTTCCTCCCGCACCCAGCAATCCAGCCCCCAGTGGACTCCAGGCCAGCGGCGTGACTTTCAACTGCTGGCACTGGTCCAGCGTGCCATCGTGCAACGCGTATAATTGCACGAGACTCACCTCGACCTGGTTCACAGCCAGCGGGAAGGATAACCGCGACTGAAGGAGCGAGAACTGCGAGGGACTGAAGTTGCTGACGCCGAATTCGCGGACTTTTCCGGCCTGTCGGAGCGCCGTGAACGCACCCGCGACTTCCTCCGCATCCATGAGATAATCCGGGCGATGGAGGTGGAGGAGATCGATACACTCCACTCCTAGCTGCTTCAACGAAAGTTCCGCCTGACTGATAAGATGCTGGCGCGAGAAATCATAACGGACGGGAGCACCCGCCGGACGATGCTTAAAGCGGATCCCGCCTTTCGTGGCGATGGTCATGCCAGCGCGTAAAGTAGGATTCTCGTGGAGGATACGACCGAAGACGCGCTCGGCTTCCCCGTCGCAGTAGATATCAGCGTGGTCGAAGAGCGTGTAGCCGGCGTCGACGGCGGCAAAGATGGCCGCCTTGGCCGTCGCATAGTCGGCTGCCACCTCGCCTTGCGTGGCGATGCGCCAGCAGCCATAAGCAAGCCGACTAGATTGTAATGAAGTCTGACCGAGGGACTGAGTTTTCATGAGATAAGATTATTTCGAAAACGCCGGACCAAGGCAGGAAGTCATACCCGCAGGCTTAACCTCCCTACGTCCCTCGTCAGCCTTTTAGTTATCCTCCTGCGACTCGGGGGCCCAAACCGCCGTCAGCACCGCCCGGAACGCTTCGGCGGGGATCAAGGTGTCTTCACGGTCGATAACCTCGACACAATCGTGGTTATCCCAGTACTCGCCTTCCTTCTTGATGTTCCAGAAGGCTAGCGCGAGAGCCTGCCATAATTCAAAGCCTTCCAGCTGGCCACGAGGTAGCCAAGCGACTGCGACGGCAACTTCCTCCGTCATGTCGGATTCCTCCCAAAGCACGTCAAATTTCCGGCATTCGCTCGGGCCGAGGAACTGCGTCACAAACTCCGTATGCTTCGGGCCAGCTTCGAGATAATATCGGCAGACCACTTCGCGCTCGGCTGGCTCGAGTTCTTCGCCGCCGTCATCGTGATAAGTGAAAGGCTCCGCCATGCCTCACCGTCTCGGGTGAACCGACTTTCGGCAAGTCAGGATTCCTGACGAGCAGACCAAGCTAAAATAATCCAGCCCGCGATAAGGCTCGCCCCACCGACGGGCGTAACCGCCCCCAACCACCGCGGCGCACCCAACGCCATGGCATAAAGCGTACCAGCGAAGATGGTGGAGCCAATCACCCATAAACGGCTGGGCCACACGGACCGGCTGTTTATAGCCCCAATGGCGACGGCATGCGTCAGCAGATAGAATGTCGCCGTCTGCCACCAGCCAACGGCTTCAGGGAGTAATGCCAGGCATTCCTTAAAGCCGTGCGCACCGAAGGCCCCTAGGGCGATGGCAATCCCCCCCAAGAGGCCTGCAGCGACTGGACGGTTCATCGCTTAGGCACCGGCATCCGCGCCACTCTTCTTCTGTGTGAACACCAAGCCCTTTTCCCCCACGGAAACGATGACTGGCTCTTCCTTATGGTAGTCGGCACGCAGGATG
>CAIKRN010000143.1 GCA_903829855.1 uncultured Opitutia bacterium | reverse complement strand
GCGTCGACACGATCACCAGCGGCCTCGAAGGCGCCTGGTCCAGCACGCCCACCCGCTGGTCGAACGAATACCTCAAGAACCTCTGGAACTACGAATGGGAACTCACCCAGTCCCCCGCCGGCGCCCACCAGTGGACGCCCAAGGGCGGCGCCGCGAAGGACACCGTGCCGGACGCGCACGACAAGTCGAAGCGTCACGCGCCGATGATGTTCACGTCGGACATCGCGCTGAAGGTGGATCCGGCTTACGCCAAGATCACCAAGCGCTGGCTGGATAATCCGGCCGAGTTCGCCGACGCCTTCGCCAAGGCCTGGTACAAGCTCACGCACCGCGACATGGGCCCGCACGCCCGCTGCCTCGGACCGCACGTGGCCCCGGCCCAGCTCTGGCAGGACCCCATTCCGTCCGTCGACCACCTCCTCATCGACTCCGCCGACATCGAGTCCATGAAGAAGACCCTGCTCGCTTCCGGCCTCACCACCGCCCAACTCGTCTCCACCGCTTGGGCTTCCGCCGCGACCTTCCGTGGCAGCGACAAGCGCGGCGGCGCCAACGGCGCCCGCATCCGCCTCGCCCCGCAGAAGGATTGGGAAGTCAACCAGCCCGCCGAACTGGCCAAGGTCCTCGTCGTCCTTGAGAAGGTGCAGGCGATCTTCAACGCCGCCCAGACCGGCGGCAAGAAGGTCTCCCTCGCCGACCTGATCGTGCTCGGTGGTTGCGCCGCCGTCGAAGCCGCCGCCGCCAAGGCCGGCGTGCCGGCCAAGGTGCCGTTCACCCCGGGCCGCACCGACGCGACCCAGGCGATGACCGACGCCGAGTCCGTCGCGGTGCTCGAACCGAAGTATGACGGCTTCCGCAACTACCTCGGCCGTAAGCTCGACCGCCCCGCCGCCGAGAATCTCGTCGACCGCGCCCAGCTCCTCACGCTGACGCCTCCCGAGATGACCGTACTCGTCGGCGGCATGCGCGTCCTCGACACGACGGTGCTCTTCCCGGGCCTCGGCGTGCTGACCAAGCAACCCGGCGTCCTCAGCAACGACTTCTTCGTGAACCTCCTCGACCAGTCCGTAGTCTGGGAGAAGGCCAAGATCTGCGAGCACTTCTTCGAAGGCCGCGACCGCAAGACCGGCCAGGTGAAGTGGAACGCGACCGCCGTCGACCTCGTCTTTGGCTCCAACTCGCAGCTCCGCGCCCTCTCCGAGGTCTACGCCAGCGCCGACGGGAAGACTAAGCTCGTCCACGACTTCGTCGCCGCCTGGACGAAAGTCATGAATCTCGACCGCTTCGACGTCGCCAAGAAGTAAGCGCCCCGCGCCCTTCCCTCCACGGCCCGCCCTATCGGCGGGCCGTTTTGTTTATCGAGGAACATCGGCCAGCCCAACTGGTATGAAAGGTAGTCAAATAGCCCAAAACTGATTTGCTCCAGCCATGTACCGCTTCGCTCCATTCTTCCTTACGTTCTGCGCGCTACTCAGCGTGGCGATCGCCGGTGCGGCTGAGCCGGCCAAGACCCCGCTGGCAAAGTCGATGGACCAAGGAGCCAAGTGCTGCCTCGCATGGCTGAATCCGGAAAAGGACCTTCTCCCTACCGGCGGTTATGAAGTCGCCCATGACACCGGACGCTGGTGGGACGCCATGCTCCGCTACGAAGCCGCGAGCGGCGTACGTATCCCGACTCAGGCCGAAGCGGCCATGATGGCGAACCTCCACCGCCTGACGGACAACCCGGCCGCCTTGCTGGCCAGCGGCAAATGCAATCCGCACAACCTCCGCGAGACGCTGCTCACGTATGCAGCCCTCGTGCGCTATCGGAAAAGCGCCTGGGCCGACGCACAGGGTCGCAAACTCGTGCGCACGATGTCCGAGCTGCTCGAGCCGGACGGACAGATGGATTATGTACGACTCGCCAATCTAATTAACCAGCCGTTGACCACGGATAAACTGATGATGCTCCACTACCCTCAGGGGCAGTGGTTCAACGCCGTGGGCAGCACCGGACGCGCCCTCGAAGCGCTCGTCGTCTTCCATGCCGCCACCGGCGACGCCGAGGCCCTGAAACTGGCCGGACGACTCGCGGAGATTCACCTGCGCAATTCCATCGACGCCAGCGGGCAGATCCGACCAGAACTGCTCGCCGCCGATTGCATCAGCCATACGCACTCCTATTGCGGCACGCTGCGCGGACTGTTGCTGTACGGACTGGCCACGGGCGATCGCCGCTTCATCGACGCGGTCGCGAACACCTATCGCAAGGGGCTCTGGGGGAAGGCCATCAGCTACTCCGGCTGGACGCCTCACGACCAAGGCAAGACTCGCTTCGCTAACAAGGAAGGCGAGCCCATCGGCGAGCATGCCAGCTGCGGGGACATCGCCCAGCTCGCGCTGTGGCTGGCTCTACGTGATGGCCAGACCGACCTACTCGATGACGTCGAAAGACTCGTTCGCGCCCGAATTCTACCCTCGCAGATCAGCGACGCTACCCGCCCCCGT
>CAIKRN010000142.1 GCA_903829855.1 uncultured Opitutia bacterium | reverse complement strand
TGGGCGTCATGGACGAACCCGGCCGCGAGGGGGATGAGTTCTACTGGCCATTCCGCGCCGTCCGCCAGTTTAGGGGCCAGCCAGAGGTGTGGCTTGCCGAGACGGGTGGAAAGCGCTGCCGGGTCGCACTCCTTTTTGGTTGGATCGAAATGCGCCTGCACAATGGCGAAGCCTTCGGCAATCAGCGCCGCGGCTTCGTCCGCGGTCGGATTAACGGCCACCGCGATTCTTTTATCGGCTGGGATTTCACGGAGTAGCTGCGCTCGTTCTGCTGTCGCAACGAAACGTGGCGACCCGCTCCAGCAATTCACCCCGAGGTAATCAGCACCATAGGCGAGGGCGAAAGTCGCATCCGCGGCGCGGGTGATGCCGCAGACCTTGATGTGCGCCCGGCCGATCATGAGAGGGCGTCGATCACCGCATTACGAATGGCGGTGGCGGTCGGCGCGGCGGCCGTCCCGGCAAGCGGAATGCCCGCCTTGCGCAACGCATCGGCGGTCGTGTCGCCAATGGCTACGGCCTTGGGCTGGCGGGCACCTGCGTCGGGGCGCAAGGCGGCTGCCTGGTGGAGGAAAGATTCCACGGCCGAAGGGCTGGCGAAGACGATGACATCGGCTCCGCGACGACGGAATTCAGCGGCTTCTGGCGATTCGGCGACGGACTTCTCTTCGGTGGCGTAGACTTTAAGTAAGTCCACGATGGCCATGGCCCCTTCCATGAGGAGACGCGAAAGTTCAGGTGAGTTCAGGTTGCCAGTGACGAGCAGGATTTTCTGATTCTCGATGTCGTGCTTCGCCATCAGCTCGCGGCCCAGGGTGAGCGCATCATTCTGGGTGGCGGTGAGGTCAGAATCTAAGTGGTATTGCCGCAGGGCTTTTTCCGTTGCGGGCCCGACGCAAGCGAAGCGGACGCCACCGACCGAACGGATATCCGAGAAGCGTTCGAAGAAGCGGTCAAAGAATCCGCGCACACCATTGGGGCTGGTAAAGACGACCCAGTCGTACTCACCCATGGCGTCGAGCACTTCGCTCAACACAGTGTCATCCGGCTCGAATTTGATTTCGAGCAAGGGCAATTCGGAGACGGCGGCGCCCGCCTCGCTTAGGGCGTTTTTCCAATCAGCTCCGCGACCTTCGGGGCGGGTGAGGACGATGTGGCGGTCGCGCAGGGGGAGTTTGCTCATGTTCAGTGGGGCAGGATCTGGCGGAGAATTGTATCGGCAAGCGTATCAGCGGCGGCGAGGTCGGAGACCGGGAAATCGAAATCACGGCGACCGAAATCGGCGCGGAAGAGGTGCACGCGACCAGCGGCATGGTGGCAGGCAAATGCCGTGTGGCAGCCTTCGCCAAGTTTGGCTAGGAACAGTCGTTCGACGGTGACGGAGTAAGTCGTGGCGGCGCAGCCAGCCGCGAGGTATTGGCTGATATCGGCGGTGCGCGATTGAATTGCGACGGCCCCTTGGCCGGCCGCTGGCACCATTTGGGATAGGGCGACTGGCTCGAGGCTGAGGCCCGGCCAAGTCTTAATGCCGAGGCGATTGAGGCCC
>CAIKRN010000141.1 GCA_903829855.1 uncultured Opitutia bacterium | reverse complement strand
GACGCCTCCATCCGGACCATATTGCGGGGAGAGGCCGCGGAACCAGCGGTCGGAGCTGACGCCGAAATCGATCTTCTTCTCGCTACGATAGCCGCTGCCCGTCGGGACCATCGTCTCGCAACGTAGCTTGTTCATATGGATGTCGTGGAAGAAGAACTGGTCACGCCATTCGGCCGGGAAGGCACCGCCGAGGTACACCATCGCGCCCGCATAGGCGGCTTTCTCATAGCGGCCCCAGGCGATGGTCTTGATGTCTTCGTAGGTGTGGGTGTCGGGATGCGGGCCAGCTTGGCGCTGGTAGCGCGCGCCCTGAATTGCGTGCCACATGTGGGGGATGACGCAGGCTTCGAAGAAGGCTTCGCCGTGGTCATTCCAATCCACACCCCACTGGTTGCTGCCGCCTTCGCTCCAGCGTTCAAAAATCTTTCGCGTTGGGTGGAAGCGCCAGACGGCTCCTTCGATGAGGAGTCGCTCGCTGGCCGGAGCACCCGGTTTGCCTACGAGAGAGCGATTGAAAATCCCATGCGTGCCATACAGCCAGCCGTCTGGGCCCCAGATGAAGTCGTTGAGGGTCTCGTGGGTGTCAGCCATTGCCCAGCCATCGACCATAACCTGCGGTGCGCCGGCGGGTTTGGGTTCGTCGCCGTCCTTGAGCGGGATGAAGAGTAGGTTGGGCGGAGAGCCGAGCCAGATGCCGCCAAAGCCCACGGCGATGCCACTGGTGAAGGTGGCCTTGTCCCAGAAGACCGTCTGCTTGTCGAAGGTGCCGGTGCCATTGGTGTCTTCGAGGACGAGGATGCGATCCTTGGCCACGCCAGGACTGGCCGGGTAATTGGTGTTCTCGACAATCCAGAGGCGCCCACGGTCATCGATGGTGTAGGCGATGGGTTGGACGATTTGGGGTTCGCCAACGATCAGCTCGACGCGGAAGCCGGCGGGGACCTTGAGGGCCGCGGCGGTGCCGGCCGGGGAGAGTGCGGGTTCGCTCGCGGTGGGGCGTCCTTTGTCGTTGAGCGGATCGTAGGCGGCGTAGGTGACCACCGAACAGAGGGCGAGTGCGAGCAGAGAGCGCATGGGGGTGGGGGAGCATGGCCGCGCGGCAGGCGTGGCCGCAAACCCATAAAGTGGCTGGATTGCGACCGTTGTCGCCCCGCTCACATTGATATTATAAATGAGGGAAGATGATGTTCTTGGTTCTTTGTTTCTCGTTCAGGGAATGACAGCTCTCAGGTCACGGGTCTCGGCCGTCAGGTCCCGGGTTCAGGTGTTCGGCACCAGGTACAAGTTCAGGCCCGCACCTGCACCCGAACCTGAGGACCCGCACTTGATACCCGACAGCCGAGACCTGTGACCTGAGATGATTATCCTACCCGCCAACCGCCAGCCGCCAGCCGCCGAAACCTTAGTCGTCTACGCGAGTATATCGCGGACGACGCGGCCGTGCACGTCGGTGAGGCGGAATTGGCGGCCCTGGAAGCGATAGGTAAGGCGCTCGTGGTTGATGCCAAGGCAATGCAGGATGGTGGCCTGCAGGTCATGCACATGCACGGGGTTATCCTGGGTATTGAAGCCGAAGTCATCCGTAGAGCCGAAACTCGTGCCGGGCTTAATGCCTCCCCCTGCCATCCAGATGGAGTAGGCCTTGCCGTGGTGGTCGCGTCCGTATTTTTCGCGATTGGCACCGCCTTGGGCGTAAGGGGTCCGGCCGAATTCACCGCCCCAGATGACGAGGGTGTCATCAAGCATGCCACGTTGTTTGAGATCCTTGACGAGCGCGGCGGCGGGTTGGTCGACATCGCGAGTCATTTTCGGCAGGAGGTCCTGTAAGCTGCCGTGGTGATCCCAGTCGCGGTGGTAGAGTTGGATGAAACGGACGCCTTTTTCAGCGAGCCGACGGGCGAGCAGCGCATTACGTGCAAACGAACCGGGTGTATTCACGTCGGGTCCATAACTATCCATGACGGTCTTACTCTCGCCTTTCAGGTCCATGAGCTCGGGCACGCTGGCCTGCATGCGGTAGGCCATCTCGGCTTGGCTGATGCGCGCACTGATTTCCGGATCGCCGGCCTGGGCAAGGTTGATGCGGTTGAGCTCGTTGACGCCTTCGAGCATGGCTTTACGTTGATCACGCGTGAGCCCGTCGGGGTCTCGTAAGTAAAGCACGGGTTCACCGGCGCCACGGAACTGCACGCCTTGGTGCGCACTCGGCAGGAAACCGCTGCCCCAGAGTCGGGCTAGCAAGCCTTGGCCAGATTTTTCCTTATTGACCGAGATGAGGACGACAAACGAAGGGAGGTTGTCGTTCATGCGACCGAGGCCGTAATCCGTCCAAGCTCCCATGCTGGGACGGCCAGGTAATTGGCTGCCGGTCTGGAAGAAGGTGATCGCGGGGTCGTGATTGATCGCCTCGGTGTGCATCGAGCGAACGAGACAGATGTCATCGGCGATGCCGCCGATGTGCGGCAGGAGTTCGCTGAGCTCGGTGCCGCTTTGGCCGTGGCGCGTGAACTTGTAGCGTGAGGGTTGGCAGGCGAGGCGGGTCTGCGAGGCCACCATACCAGTGATACGCTGGCCGCGCCGGATGGAGTCGGGGAGGTCTTTGTCGAACTGCCGCTCGAGTTCGGGCTTGGGGTCGTAGAGGTCGAGGTGCGAGGGGCCGCCCGATTGGAATAAGCAGATGACGCGCTTAGCCTTGGGTGCGAAGTGGGGGAGCCCAGCTAGACCGTTGATATGCGGATCATCGGCGACACTGCTCGAAGCGCACCCGCCGAGGAGGTGAGCCATTGCCCCCGCGCCTAGGCCGAGGCCGGTCTTTTGCAGGAACTCCCGCCGCGAATGCATGTTCTCGAATTGATGGCAGGACATGTCGGTCAGTTCTTGGTGATGGTTTCGTCCAGCGTGAGAATCATGTTTGCGACGCCGGCGGCGGCGGCGAGTTCGACGGCTGAGAGGGTAGAGTCCGGGACGGAAGCGCCGACCTTGATGACTTTGGCGGCATCGTCCGGCCGCGCTGTAAAGTCGGCGCGCAGTTTGGCGAGTGAGCGGACGAGCACGCGGGTTTCGTTTACCGTCGGCGCCCGCCCCGTGGCGAGTTGGAAGGCATAAGCTGTCCGGGAGGCATCATCGGCCCCGCCTTCTTTCAGCATGCGTTCACCCAGTTTGCGCGAGGCTTCGAGGTAGCCAGTCTCATTCCAGAGGACGAGGGTTTGGAGAGGCGTGTTGGTGCGAGAGCGGCGCGCACTGCAGAATTCGCGATCCGGTGAATCAAACGTCAGCATGGCGGGATGCGGGACGGTGCGCTTCCAGAAGGTGTAGAGGCTGCGACGATAAAGGTCTTCGCCTTTATCCTCAATCCACTTGGTGCTGGGGTAATCCGCTCCGACGACAATACCTTCGTAGATGCCGGCGGGTTGGTACGGCCGAACGCTCGGTCCGCCGATTTTTCGGGTCAGTAGTCCCGCAATCGAGAGCGCTTGATCCCGGATAATCTCAGCCGGTAACCGCACGCGCGGCCCTCGGGCAAGTAAGCGATTCTCCGGATCCCGGGCATAGAGCTCAGGCGACGCATCGCTGGTTTGGCGGTAGGTCGAGGAAAGGATGATAGACTTAAAAAAACCTTTCACGTTCCAGCCGCCGTCGACGAAGTCGCGAGCGAGGGTGTCGAGCACCTCTGGGTGGCTGGGCCATTCGCCCTGGGTGCCAAAATCTTCGACGGACTTCACGAGACCGATGCCGAAGAGCTGGGCCCAGAAGCGATTGACAACGACCCGGGCGGTGAGGGGATGGCGGGGTTGCAGGAACCAGCGGGCGAGCCCGAGGCGGTTCTTGGGGGCATCCGCGGGCCAAGGTGCAATCAAGTCTTCCGGTACGCCCGCTGCGACCTTGTCGCCGTGGGCGTCATATTGTCCGCGATTGAGGACGAAAGCCTGCCGGGGCACCGGCAACTCCTCCATGACCATAGTTGTGGGGAGGTTGCGAGCGAAGGCGAGTCGTTCGGCCCACCGGGTATCGCGCTCGACTTGGAGTTTCTGGGTAGAGGCGGTGCGGCGACGATAGGCGGCGAGCTCAGCGGAATGGTTCGGCGACTTGCCTGAGGCCTGCAGGGAGAAGGCTTCGCGCACTTGTTCGGGTTTGAGGATGCTGGCGTAGGTGCGGAATTCGCCGATGTCCCCAATGAAGGGCGGTGATTTGCCGTCATTACCTAAGAACCAATCACGCTTGCCGGGAGCACCAGACAACCCGTCGTGGCGAATATGCGTCGGGAGTTCTTCGCCATCGAGGAAGAGGCTGATACTCGCGGCGTTTTCTTTGCCTTGGATAAGTACGGCAACCTGATGCCATTCACCGGGGGTGATTTTAGCACCGACGGTGCGGACAATCGTCGCGTAGGCGGGATGCTTTTGGCTGGTGGTCCATTCGAGCTCACCGTCACACAGGCGAAGTTCGCGGCCGTTGCCGTAACTCGTTGCGGCGGGGCTGCCAGAGCGATCAAGGGCGACGAGGAGTGGCACGTCGGAGGTGTTACCCGCTCCGGCCTTGAACCAAAGGCTGAGGGTTGTCCCGCGTTTGGCATCGATGTCGGAATCTTTGGCAGTCACCCGCGCACCCGGGATCAACTTGGGGTCGGGTTTCTTTGGGTCAGGTAAGAGCGGCTTCATCAGGCGGGCCTGAAGTTTGGTGTCATCTGCGGCGATTTGCTGACGAAGGGCCGCCTGCCCATGCGTGTCGGCAACGAGTCGGTCGAGGCGCGCATCCAATGCCGCGATGGCAGCGTCCATCTCCTTCAGTTTGGCTTGTTGTTCGCGTGTGGGGGTGACGAGGAGCGGTACGGCGTTGGCGATGCGTCCGTCTTCCCCGTATTCGAGCACGTTGTTGAAGAAGGCGAAGAAGCGGTAGTAATCCTTCTGGGTAATGGGGTCGAACTTGTGGTCGTGGCAACGGGCGCACTCGGTGGTGAGGCCGAGGAGGGCAGTGCTCGCAGTGCGTACGCGATCGGCGACGTATTCCACTCGATACTCTTCCTCGATGATCCCGCCTTCGCTATTGATGACGTGATTGCGATTGAAGGCGGTGGCGATGCGTTGATCGAGGGTGGGCTTGGGGAGTAGGTCCCCCGCAAGTTGTTCGGTTACGAAGCGATCGAAGGGGAGGTTAGCGTTGAAAGACTCGATAACGTAGTCGCGCCAGCGCCACATCGTGCGGCCAGAGTCGTTATTAAAGCCATGTGTGTCGGCGTAGCGGGCGACATCGAGCCAGTCTTGGGCGAGGCGTTCGCCGAAGCGGGGGGACGCGAGGAGTCGTTCCGCTGCCGAGGCGTACGCCGCCTCGCCGTGGCGGAGGGCATCTCGTTCGAAGAGGGCGATGTCGGCCGGGGTCGGCGGCAGGCCGGTGAGGTCGAGCGAAGCTCGACGCAGCCAGACGCCGGGCTTGGCTTCCGCGGAAGGTTTCAGTTTTTCGGCGTCGAGTTTGGCCAATACGAACCGATCAAAAGGTTGGCGAGCCCAGGTGCGATCCGTGAGGGCAGGGCTGGGTGCTTTCTCGGGCGGGATGAACGCCCAATGTTTTTCATACGGCGCTCCTTGGCTAATCCAGCGTTTGATGAGTTCAATCTGCGCCGGGGTGACTTTCCGATTTGAGGCCGGCGGCGGCATCTGGTCGTCTGGATTATGCGTTAACAGACGCTTGATGATTTCGCTCTTCTCCGGATGAGTCGGGACAATTGCGAAACCGCTGTCGTGTTCGAGTAGGGCTTCGGCGCGGACGTCGAGACGTAGCTTTGCTTCACGATGCTTGGGGTCCTGTCCGTGGCAGAAGAAACAGTTCTCGGAGAGGATCGGCCGGATGTCGCGGTTGAAACGGATTTCCTCGGCGGAAAGAGCTGATACTAAAATGAGAAGCAGGAGGACAGCACGTGGCGCTGTCCCGCCCGCGATGAGCGTGCAGCGATTCGCCATGCCAGCCAACCCCCGCGTCGTCACGCCAGAATCTCCTTCACCACGTGACCATGGACATCCGTGAGGCGGTAGTCGCGGCCTTGGAAGCGATAGGTTAGGCGTTCGTGGTCAAAGCCGAGCAGGTGCATGATGGTGGCCTGCAAGTCGTGGACGTGAACTTTATCCTTTACCCCAGCGAAGCCCATTTCATCGGTCTCGCCGAACTGGAAGCCGCCCTTCACTCCGCCGCCCGCCATCATGATGGTGAAGCAATCGGGGAAGTGATCGCGCCCGAGGACCTGGCCTCCGGCGGTGCGTCCTTCGCGGAAGGGGGTGCGGCCGAATTCGCCGCCCCAGACGATCAGGGTATCGTCGAGTAGTCCGCGCTGTTTAAGATCGTTGATCAGCGCGGCGACCGGCTTGTCCGTCGCGGCCATCTTCGCAGTGAGTCCGTCGCGGATGTCTTCCCTCGGGTTGGTGCCGTGGAAATCCCAGCCCCAGTCGAAGAGGTGCACGAAGCGCACGCCTTTCTCAACAAGTCGTCGGGCGAGCAGGCAATTGTTAGCGAAGCTGGATTCACCGGGCTTAGCGCCGTAGGCTTCGAGCGAGGCCGGCGACTCTTTGGAGATGTCCATCACTTCGGGCACGCTGGTCTGCATGCGGAAGGCGAGTTCGTATTGGGCGATGCGGGTGACGGTTTCGGCATGACCCAGTTCGTCCTGTTGGCGCTGGTTGAGGTCCTTCAGTGCATCGAGCGTGGCGCGACGGAGGTCGCGCGTCATACCAGGAGGATCGTTGGCGAAGAGCACGGGGTCGCCCTTGCTGCGACACTGTACGCCTTGGAAGACGGAAGGGATGAAGCCCGAACCCCAGCAGCCTTGGCCCCCGCTGGGCTGCACGCCGTTGGAGATCATGGTGACGAATCCAGGGAGATCTTGGTTCTCGGTGCCGAGTCCGTAGGTGGCCCACGAACCGAGCGAGGGTCGACCTTGGCGGGCGTGGCCGGTGAAGAGGAGAAGCTCGGCCGGAGCGTGGTTGAACTGATCGGTGTGCATCGCCTTGAGCAATGTCACTTCGTCCGCGACTTTCTGGAAATTCGGGACGGCGTCGCTCATCCATAGGCCGCCTTTTCCGTATTGATTGAAGGTGCGCGGTGAGCCCATGAGCTTGGGCACGCCACTCGTGAACGCAAAGGTTCGTCCCTTGAGGAAGGAATCCGGGCAGTTCTCGGTATTTCGTTTTACGAGTTCTGGTTTGTAGTCGAAGATGTCGAGGTTGGGTGGGCCGCCCGACATGTGCAGGTAGATGACCCGCTTGGCTTTCGCTTTAAAATGCGGTTTCCGCGGGGCCAGCGGATTATCGTTGGTGGTCTGGGAACCTTCGGCTTTGAGGGCGTGCAGGGCGATGGCCCCGAGGCTGAACTGGCCGACGCTGCTGAGGAAGTGGCGACGCGTCTGCAGTTGCAGTTGGGCTTCGCGAATGGGGTTAATCATTTTTTAAAGGCTAGGGTTAGAGTTAGGGGTAGGGCTGATCGGCTCAGCGGCGCATGAGGAACTCGTCGAGGTTCATGACCACGCTGCTGACGGCGGTCCAGGCGGCGAGGGTGGGCAGATCGGCGCCTTTATCGGCTGGGCCAAGTGGGTCGGTGGCCATTTTGGTGGCGAGCTGGACATTCGCTTTGTACTCCGCGAGCGAGCGGCTGAGCAGCGTCTTCAACGAAGCGAGCTCATGGGCATCTGCCTGACGAGCGAGGCACAGGGAGAAGGCGAGCTGTAGCCGGCTCTCCTCGGTGGTGCCGCCTTCCTTGAGCAAGCGGCGGGCCAAGCCTTGGCTGGCCTCGACGAAGACGGGGTCGTTCAAGGTGACAAAGGCTTGCAGGGGTGTGTTGGAACGTCCGCGGCGCACCACGCAGGTTTCGCGATTGGGTGCATCAAATGTAGCGAAGCTGGGGTAGGGCGTGCTGCGCTTGGTCTCGGTGTAGATGCTTCGGCGGTGTCGCTCCTCGCCCGCACTGGTGGCCCAGTCTCCGGAACCGCCGAAGGCGATGCTCAATCCGAGGTTCGGGCGCATGGGTCGCACGGGGACGCCGAACATCTTTGAGCTGAGCAACCCGCTCACCGCCAGGGCTTGGTCGCGTAGCATCTCGCCAGAGGGGCGGAAGCGTGGCCCGCGGGCGGCGAAACGATTATCTGGGTCCAATTCATTGAGCTTCGCGTTGCTCGCGGCACTCTGACGGTAGGCTCGGGTGTTGAGGATGAGGGCCAGCATCTTCTTGGTGTCCCAGCCGCTTTCAACGAGCGTCGCTGCCATCCAATCCAGCAACTCAGGATTAATGGGTAGGTCACCTTGGCTCCCGAACTCTTCACTCGTCCGGACAATGCCGACGCCGAAGAGGGTTTCCCAAAGCCGATTCACGGTCACGCGAGCGGTTAAGGGGTTCTGCGGGCTGACAATCCAGCGGGCGAAGCCGAGGCGATTCTTGGGGAATGTTTCATTCCAAGCGGAGAGATTCTTGGGCACGCCTTCGTTGACCTCGTCGCTAAGGGCCTGCCAGTTGCCCCGGAGCTGGATGAAGGTCTTCCGGCGTTGGGCGACGGGCAAGTCCTGCATGATCGGCACCGTCACGGGTTTCGAATCGGCAATCTTCTTCTTGAGGTCGTCGGCGATGCCGCGTTCAGCCTTCGTCGCTGGGGAAATATTACGCACATAGTAATCGCTGATGACTTTATCCTGAACCTTGGTGCGCTTCTCTTTTGACACATCGAGCGCAGTTTTGACCGCTCGCTCGGCCACGTTGGGTTTTTTGGCCAACCAAGCTTCGAGGCCTTCCAAGGCAGCGGGATTTGGCTTCTTGAAGGCGGCTTCCGCCGCGGCGGCTTCCTTCGTCCATTGGTCGCGCTGCGCTTTGACGCCGGGTGGGTAAATCTCGTGGAGGGGCACCTCGTTCGACTTATCACTGTCCGCACTCTGATTGAGGAACGCGTAGGATTGGAAATACTCGGCGTTAGTGATGGGGTCGTACTTGTGCGTGTGGCATTGCGCACAGGCCATGGTGGTGCCCATGAAGACGGCATAGGTCGTGTTGACGCGGTCAATGACGGCGGCGGTACGGAACTCCTCGTCGCTCGTGCCACCCTCGTTTTGGGTCATCGTGTTGCGATGGAAAGCGGTCGCGATAATCTGCTCCTCGGTAGGATTAGGCAGGAGGTCGCCCGCCATCTGTTCGACGGTAAATTGATCGAAGGGCTGATTCTTGTTCAGGGCCTTGATGACCCAATCGCGATACGCCCAGATCTCTCGACCCGGGTCGCTCGGATACCCTGCGCTATCCGCGTAGCGGGCGAGGTCGAGCCACTGGCGCGCCCAGTGTTCGCCGTAAGCAGGCTTGGCGAGGTAGTAGGCGACGATGTCCTCATGCTTGGTCGAAGCCAAGCGAGTGAGTTCATCGAGGGTCGGAGGCAGTCCGGTAGTGTCGAGCGCGAGCCGGCGGATGAGGATGTTCTTCGGGGCTTCGGCGGACCAGCTCAGTCCTTCCTTTTTCTGCCGCTCGGCGAGGAAGGCATCGATGGGGTTGGCTTCGCCGTTCTGCGGGACGGCTGGACGAACTACCGGCTCATAAGACCAGTGGCGGCCCCAGGGCGCGCCTTGCTTGATCCATTCTTTGAGTAGGGCGATTTGGGCAGGCGAGATGGTCTTGTGCTGCTTGGGCGGCGGCATGACTTCTTCCGGGTCCTTGGATTCAAGGCGCTTGATGAGTTCGCTTGCCTCAGGCTTCCCGGCTACGATGGCGAAGGTGCCCTTGTGGTCGCCTTTGGCGTCCTTCTCGTCATCGAGGCGCAGTTTCGCCTTTCGCGCTTTTTCGTCGGGCCCGTGGCAGGCGATGCAGTTCTCGGACAGGATGGGACGGATGTCCTTACTGAACTCGAGTTTACCGTCCGCCGTGCGGGCGGAAAGGGAGGCGGCGGCCAGCAGGACGCCGAGCAAAAGAATGGCCTTGGGGGGCATGGGGAATGGGACAGGCGACGGAGCAGGGGAGTTCCGTCAGCTGGGATTTAAAGGAGACCGCCTTTTCGGGGATTTCAACCCCAACCTAACTCAGCGGTCAGCCCGGAGGTAGGCAATGGACAGCGGAACCTGCACCAGCGAGTGGGAACTCTCGTCTTCTAGGTAGAAATGCTTAACTCCGGCTTTCTTGGCGGCGACAAAGATGGCGACCTGGTCGAGCTGGCCGGTGCCGAGGGTGACGTCGTTATCCGAGTCATATTTATGGCCCCAGGTGCGTGGTAGCCCCTTGCGGACGTCCTTGACGTGCATGAGCGGGATGCGGGCACCGTATTTCGCGAAGAGCGCGGCGGGATCCGCGCCGGGTAGGTAGGCCCAGAGTACGTCGAGTTCGAAGCTCACGTCTTGGGGGTGCGTCTGTTCGAGGATGAAGTCGTACAGCGTGCCTTGGCCATCAGCGACGAATTCCATGCCGTGGTTATGGAGCACAAAGGCGAGGCCGTGCTTTTCGCGGAGCTGTTGGCCCATGGCGTTCATCTCGGCGACGCGTTGGGTAGCTTCAGCCTTATCGAATGGCTTCTTACCGGACGGCAAAGAGACACGGACATATTGGGCGCCGAGGGTCTTGGCGACGGCGGCGACTTCATCGGTCTTCTTGAGCACGTCGTTGTAAGGGGCGCCGTAAGAGGAGCAGTGGATGCCGCGGGCATCCATGAAGGCGCGGATCTTGGCCGGCTCTTGGCCGAAGAGATTCGACATCTCGATATCCGTGATGCCGAAACCTTTTACCTTGTCGAAGGTGCCCGGCATGTCCGCCTTGAACTCATTACGGAAAGTGTACGAGACGACGCCTGGGGTACGGTCGAGTAACGGCGCCGCTAATGCGGTGGCGACGCTGAGAAGTAGGGCGAAGAGGCGGAGCATGGGGAATTAGGGGCCCACCCGCTGGGCTCTTCAACCTCCAAGCAGGAGACCCTGGGGACATCGAAATATCCCCAGGGTCTTTAAATTGGTCGGGCAGGAGAGATTTGAACTCTCAGCCTCTGCTACCCGAAAGCAGCGCTCTACCAGATTGAGCCACTGCCCGACACGTGCATTGAGTATAGACCAATCGGCGGGGGTGTTTTCAAACAAATTCCGACGAGAAAAGGGCGAGGGGTGATGGACTTCGGCGCATTTCGGCCCAAGTTAACGGGGATGCACCTCACGGTAAGACGTTCCGCTGACCGCGGTTTTGCTGACCACGGCTGGTTGGTCGCCCGACATAGCTTCAGCTTCGCGGATTACTATGACCCAGCCCACATGGCCTTCCGGTCCCTTCGCGTCATCAATCAGGACTTGGTTGCGCCGGGCATGGGGTTCCCGACGCACGGCCATAAGGATATGGAAATTTTCACGTATGTCCTCGAGGGGGCCATCGAGCATAAGGATAGTCTGGGCAATCACGCCCAGCTCTTGCCCGGGCAGATTCAAGTGATGAGCGCCGGGAGTGGCGTGAAGCACAGTGAGGTCAATCCTTCGCAGACCGAGCGGCTCCATTTAATTCAAATATGGATCATGCCGGACCGGGCCAATCTTAAGCCGCGCTACGCCGAATGGACCCCGACGGCCGAGCAGCTGGCTGCACCCAAGGTCTTGATCATCTCCCGCGATGGTCGCGATGGCTCTGCCCACATTAGCCAAGACGCCGATGTGTATCGGGTGAAGACCCAGGCGGCAGGCACGACCTCGCACCCTCTCGCCGAGGGCAGGGGACTCTGGTTTCAACTCATTGCGGGCGAAATTGAGATCGAAGGGCTGAAACTTTCGCCCGGCGATGCGGTCAAATCGGAAGACGCTGGCACGTTTACCTTCAAATCCGCCGGCCCGGTCGAAGCCCTCCTCTTCGACCTCGCGTAAGATTTTCCTGCTTTCCCCTATACTCGATACTTCAAACTCCATACTCTCCTCTCATGTCCACCCCCCACATCCCCCAGAAATCTCCTCTCCCCGTGCTCGTCGAAGCCGGCAAGACCTACTACTGGTGCTCATGCGGCCACAGCAAGACGCAGCCCTTCTGCGACGGCGCTCACAAGGGTTCCGCGTTCACGCCAGTCCCTTATAAGGCCGAGACTAATGGCACCGTCTACTTCTGTGCCTGCAAGCACTCCAAAAAGGGTGCGCTCTGCGACGGATCCCACAAGGCCCTCTGAACTTAGCCCTTTCATAAGCCGTCTTTTAAGCTAACCTGCCTTTGCTATGAAAAAAACTGCCAACATCGTCGCTATCCTCCTCGGGGTATCCTTCATCATCTTCGGTCTGAGCTTCTTCGTTCCGGCGATTAAGTCCGTTTTGCCGGCTCCTGCGGCTCCGTCTTCGCCAGAAGCGACGGTTCTGACTAAAGCTTACTTCACCGCCATGACCGGTACGTCCTACCTCGCCATCATCAAGGGCCTTGAGGTGATTGGTGGCCTGCTTCTCCTTCGTGCTTGCACGCGTGGCTGGGGTGTCGCCCTGATCGGTGCCATCACCTTTAATATCGTGCTCGTGACTCTACTTCTCAAGCAGGTCTACGACCCGGTTGTCATCGTCATAACGCTTGCTGTACTCTTCCTTGGTTACGTAGGACGCCAGGGTTTCTGCTGTCTCGCGTGCTGCGGGTCGGGTTGCTGTGGTGCCAGCTGCTGCGGTGGCGAAGCCAAGGACAGCTCCTGCTGCTCCTCCGAGAAGCCTGCCTCGACCGGCGGTTGCTGCGGCGGCAAGTAAGCCTCCTCGGCCTCACGAATCAGCCCCCGACCTCGGGGGCTTTTTTGTGGGCATCGATACAGGCATGCCTCTTGGTAGGGACGGCTGTCCCCAGCCGTCCGTTCGCGGACGGAGATGCGCACCTCAATCGACCTCCTATTCTCTGCCGCTGCCTCTCTGTATTCCCAACCGCTAACCGCCAACCGCTTCCACCTCGCGGCTTAGCCGCACCTACCTTGAGACCGCTGCAAAAAAACAATGAACCAAGAACGAAGAACACGCCCCGCCACCCGCCATCTGGGGCTGCCACCTGCCACCCGAAACGCTGCCGCTTGGTCTTTACTTCACCGCTTTGAGAATCGCCTCGGCAATTGCCGCCATGCCGCGATCACCAGGATGATTGGCCACGCCAGCATGCTTATACGGGCGCTCCGATCGACCGTAGTTCTGCTCATCTTTCCCTAAGGCGCTGATGTCCACGAACGTGCCGCCGACGGCTTCGCAGGCCTGACGCATCGCGGTATCTTTCGCGGCGTTAGCCCAGAAGCTGCTCCGCACGATAACGGCGGCCTGAGGGTTGGACTTGAGGGTCTTCAGCAAGGCGGTGACTTGTTCCTGATACTTGGCCTGGTCAGCGGGGGTCTTCAGTGCGGCGACATTCTCGCCGATGCACAGAATGATGAGGTCGGCCTTGAAGGCGGCGGCATCCGTAAACTTGCCAGCAATGTCATAGCCGAGGTGGTTGCGTTCAAAGTCAGCGACGTTCTTGACCATGATCACGGGCGTCGCGCCTTGCTTGGCGGCGAGGGCTTTCGTCACGAGGTGGACGTAATCCTTGTCCTCCGACGTCGCCGCCATGCCCCAGTTGCCGTGCCAATCAATATCGGCCTTGGGTCCGTGCAACGTGATGCTGTTCCCGACGAACAGAATCTTCTGCAACTTAGCCTGGGCGCAGGCGTTGGCAGCGAAGGAGAGGAGTACAATCAGCGCGAGGGAGAGGCGAAGCATATAAGGGGTAGGGGTAGGGGCAGGGGTAGGGGTAGTCAATTAAGCCTAGCCGACCACGCGGGCCCACCGCTCACTTCTTCGGCGACTGCACCGCTTTAATCGACTTCCAGACCTGGCCGATCAGGAATCCGCAAAGGCCTAGGCCAACCAAGCCGCCGACAGGCCAATACCACTCCACGCCCGGCCGCCCCGCGGAGAGTATCGCAAAAAAACAACCAAGCGAAGCTACTGCCAGAAATAATAACCGCACTCCGAGCAACAGCAGCATCATGTTCTTCATCTGACCAAATTGGTCGCCACTTGTCCGTCCGTCAAGGACGCCTCACTTCAAGGTCAGGGTCAGCCGTCGCAGGTCCATGACGCTCTTGCCCGGAATATCGATGGCGCGCAGTTTCAATTCGCCTTTGCCAGGCTCGAGTTTGATTTCACCTAGCTTGAGGGAATGAAAATCTTTCATGATCGATTCGCCGTGCTCCCCGCGGGGGACGACATCTTGACCCGTCAAGAGTGGCGGGTCCCATCCCGCGACGATCTTGCCGCGTAGGCGTGATTCTTCGAAGGTGAGTTCCACGGTGGAACCAGCGTCCGCTAGCGGGCAGGTATAATCGACGGTGACCACATAGGTGCCGGCGGTGACGACTTCGATGTTCCACGTCGCCGTATCGGTGGTCTTCGTCCAGTTGACGAAATAAGAAGAGTTGGGCGCCTTGGAACTGCGTCGCATCTCGCCGTGCGGTTCACCATCGCGCGCCGGCAGCATCGTGGCCGGGAATTCCCGGTAGCCGATGGAAAGGGGGCGTGGATCGACCGCGTTGCCGGGGCCTTTGCCCACAGGGCCAATATCTAACTCCTGACGCCAGGCGACGACCGCCAAGCTGAGTTCCTTCGCGAGCCCAGGCTCTTTGTCTTGAATGGGGGTGACTTGGCCGGGGTCGGCGACCATGTCGTACAGGTTGCCTTTGTTGTCCAGGCGATGGGTCTGCGTGCGCACGCTGACATGATTGGCCCAAGTGTTAAAGATGCGGCGAGGTGCCCAGTCCGCATCCAGCCCGCGTTGCAGCAGTGGGGTGAGGTCGCGTCCGTCCAG
Source organism: uncultured Opitutia bacterium (assembly GCA_903829855.1). Lineage (GTDB taxonomy): Bacteria > Verrucomicrobiota > Verrucomicrobiia > Opitutales > UBA953 > UBA953. The sequence goes on along the minus strand of CAIKRN010000141.1, from coordinate 1,477 downwards.
GGGCTTTTCGCCCACGCGCTTGATGCCAGCCAGTGCATGCAGGGTGGGGGCGAGGTCGATGACGCTAGCGATGTTCTGCACTTGGGTGCCGGCGGCGATTTTGCTCGGCCAGCGCACGAACAGTGGTGAGCGAACCCCACCTTCATCAGTCGAGGCCTTGACGCCTTTCATGCCGCCATTCCAGCGCGCGGTATTCGGACCGTTATCGGAGAAGTAAACGACGATGGTGTTCTCCTCGAGTCCGAGGGACTTGAGTTTTTCGAGGATGCGGCCGACGTTACGATCCTGATTCTCAACCATCGCGAGCGCGCAGCGCGTCGCGTCAGGAATTTCGGCCTGGGCGTTGGTGGCCTGCTGGCTGATGGGCATATCCTTAAAGCGTGCCCAATCCGCGGGCGGTACGGAGAACGGCGAGTGCGGCGTGGTGAAGGGCACGTAGCACACAAAGGGTTTCGCCTTGTTCCGTTCAATGAACTGCACGGCTTTGTCCGTAAGTACGTCCACGATGTAGCCGTGGGTGCGCTCCATGACGCCGTTGTGCTCGAGGGGGGCGTCAAAGTATTCGCCCCAATGGCCGGAGGTGTAGCCCCAGAAGGTGTCGAAGCCGCGGGCGAGCGGATGGTACGGCCACTGGCTGCCGTTATGCCATTTGCCGAAGATGCCGGTGACGTAGCCAGCGGCCTTGAAGGATTCGGCAAAGGTATGCTCGTCCAGATTCATGCGCTCCTGTCCGGTAGAAACGCCGTAGACTCCTGTCCTTCGGTGGTAGCGGCCGGTCAGGAGTTCAGCACGCGTCGGAGAGCAGACGGGCTCGACGTAAAAGCGATCGAAGTGCGCTCCGGTTTGGGCGATCGAATCGATGTGCGGGGTGGCGAGCTGCTTGTTGCCGTTGTACGAGTAATCACCCCAGCCGGCATCATCCGCCAGCAGGATGACGACGTTCGGCTGCGTCGCGGCGGATGCAGTAACGGTCAGCCAAAGTGCGAGGAGGAGGCGCATGGGGTTAGCCCATGCTTAGAGGGCCGGATGATAGGAGGCAAGGCGGGTAAGGCAGAATTGAGGACTGAGTTGATGACTGCGTTGAGGACTGAATCGAGGACGGAATTGATAAAAGGCCTCGAGGGTAGGGGCAGCACCGCGTGCTGCCCTAGCTGCCTAGCCGCCTCTCTGTGTTCCCAACCGCCAACCGCTTCCACCTCGCGGCTCCGCCGCGCCGGGTAGGGACGCGTCGGCGACGCGTCCGTCTGTCTCGAGGTAGGGACGGCTGTCCCCAGCCGTCCGTTCGCGCACAGTCGCACGCATCTCGATCGACGTCCTATTCTCTACCGCTGCCTCGTCTGTATTCCCAACCGCTAACCGCCAACCGCTTCCACCTCGCGGCTCCGCCGTCCCTACCTTGAGACCGCTGCAAAAAACAATGAACCAAGAACGAAGAACACGCCTAGCGCTGCCTCTCCCGCGCCCCCATATCACCGTG
>CAIKRN010000140.1 GCA_903829855.1 uncultured Opitutia bacterium | reverse complement strand
GGCTGGAATGTCAGCCCTGAGGACCTACGCAAGGCGCACACCGAAGGACGGCTCTCCCAATTATCTGAGCGCGATTTCACGCGGCGACTCGGGCACTGGAACTCCGTGGTGCGGCTCGAATTCCCAGAGCCAGGAACAGGCATCATGGTCGAGCCGAGGTTCTGGCCGTACTGCGAACTCCACATGCCGCCTAACGCACCCGAGGCGGGCTACCTTCGCGACTTTGAACAAACCTGCTCGACCCGGAAGCCTTGGACGCCCGAAGAAGAAGCCAGCGGAATGTTCCTGCGCACCCGAGTGCAGCTCGCCGCCGATGGGTCGATTCTTTCCGCCCATTACGCCAAGATCATGGGCCGAATCCAACCCGGCGCCTGCGAGGTTAAGTTTCGTTCCTATTACAATCCAGCGGCGAACGACCGGAACCTGGAGTTCGATGCCAATCATAATTTGCGGCGCAGCCCGCTACGCCCGGGGGCCCTTGAGGTTCGTGATCCGTGAGTCGTTTTCCGTTTGAAGACCGTCTCTAAATCCCGATGATGCTTGTCGAGGATTCCCCCATGTGCCCACCCACTCGTCCCTCGTTCGCCCTCGCACCGGCCACCCTCGTCGCGGCCGCGCTTTCACTCGTTACCGCCTCCGCCCAAGCCGCGGGTTTCACCGATATCCACCCCAGCGGCGCGACTACTGATAATACTTATGCCTACGGTGTCTCCGCCGATGGCAACACGGCGGTCGGCTACTCCAGTATTTATAGTTATCTGGGCTCAGCCTGCTTCTTTGATGCCGCCGGCCTGCATGACCTCGGCCAAGGCGCGGGCTCCTACGCCACGGGCGTCTCCGCCAACGGCTCCATCATCGTCGGCACGAAATCCGTGGGCGGTCTTGATCAAGCCTTCAAATTTTTAGGAGGCACTACGACGCTCCTGGGAGACCTCGGGGGCGGAACTTCCAACGCACTCGCCATCTCGGGCAACGGACAGGTGATTGTCGGGCACAGCTTTGACGGCACGGCCGAAGTAGCGTTCAAATGGACGAGCGGTGGCATGACCGCCATCTCCACGGCGCCCTCCGGGCTTTACCAAGACGCGCGCGCCACGGGCGTTTCGTATGACGGCGGCGTCATCGTGGGCTGGCTGACTGACAGCTATAGTCAAATCCGTGCCTTCCGCTACACCGGCACGACCCTGGAAGTACTCCCAGGTCAAATCGGTCAAGGCACCTTCGTCTTCGGGGTGTCCGCCAACGGAAATGTCATCGTCGGGGGCCTCTTAGATTCTGTCGGCTATCAATACGCATTTAAGTACACCGAGGCCGACGGCTTCGTCTCGCTCGGGTTCCTCTACGCAAACCAACCCACAGAAGCCCACGCCGCCAACGCCAACGGGTCGGTCATCGTGGGAATGGGCTATGCCCCCGGCTCGGGCAACCAGCATGCGTTCAAATACCAAGACGGTGTGATGACCGACCTCGGCACGCTGTTGGGCGGCACCTATTCCAACGCCACGGGCGTGTCGGCCGATGGTACGGTAATCGTCGGCACGAGCACCGTCACAGGCGGGTACTCGCATGCGTTCGTTTATGCCAACGACGTGATGCTGGATGCCAATGAATGGATGCGCTCGATCAACGGCGCCAATAGTGTGCTCTCGATGGCTTCGTCGCTCTCGGCCCTGCCGATGGAAGGGGCGCACCATCGCCCGCTGATGTCCTACGATAGCATGGGCAAGCAGAGCCAAGTTTGGGCGACCGGTGATTTCGGCGCGAGCTCCCGCCAGAGCGATAGCCACGTGACCACCGGTGAGATTGGCGCGAGCACCACCTTTGGTAATATGGTCGCCGGACTCGCGGCCGGCCACGGCTCCCAGAACCAGGACCTGATCTATGGCGGCAGCGCCCATGTCGCCGGCAACTACATCCTCGGCGAAATCGACGCCCGCCTCCCCGGCACGCAGGGCATTCTTTCCGCGGTCGTGCTCGCGGGCAACTGGCAGGCGAACACCTATCGCGGCTACACCACGGGAAGCGGCACCCAGTTCTCCTCGGGCTCGACCGGACTTAGCTCCCAAAGCCTGCGCCTTCGTTACGATGGCCCCGCGCTCCGTCTGATGAATCGCTGGGAGGCCTCCCCTTTCGCCTCCTTCACCGTGATGCGCACCACGGCCGATGCCTACGCTGAAACCGGCGGAAGCTTCCCCGCCCACTTCGACGCGCAGGCGCACACCTCGCAGGAAGCCCGACTCGGCCTGACCACAAAATACATCCTCGGCACAGACACCTCACTGCTTCTCACGGGTGAATGGATTCATCGCTTCGACGCCACGACCGCGACCCTCACGGGCAACGACGTCCTCCATGGCGCGCTGCCCTTCTCGGCCGCCGGCCTGCCGGTCACGCGCGACCAAGCCCGTGTCGGCGTGGACGTGGACCACAAACTAAACACGGACACGCTGCTCAACTTCTCCGTGCATGCGGCGAGCAACGGCCAGAGCCCCGATTTCTCCGCCGCCCT
>CAIKRN010000139.1 GCA_903829855.1 uncultured Opitutia bacterium | reverse complement strand
TTACTTCACAACCACCCAGATATTCCGGTAGACGACGGGGTTGCCGTGGCCTTGGAGTTGGAAGGGTCCGGGAGCGGGGACTTCGTTCTTAAAGCCGCCACCCGGGGTGGCCTTCTTGAGCTCAAGGTTATCCTGCACGATGACGCCGTTATGCTTCACGGTGAGGAAAGCGCTGCCGGTTTTCTTGCCGTCGGCATCGAACTTGGCCGCGGTAAACTCGATGTCGTAAGTCTGCCACTGGAGGGGCGGGAAGCACATGTTCACTTTGGGGGCGCTGTTCTGATAGATGCCGCCGCACTCATTATCGAGGCCCTTGAGGCCGAAACTATCGAGTACCTGAATCTCGTAGCGATCCTGGACGTAGACGCCGCTGTTGGCGCGACCCTGGCCACGGCCGAAGGGCTTGAAGGGCAGGAGGAACTCGATGTGCATCGAGAAATCCTTGAAGGCCTGCTTCGACTTTACCCCGGCAGCGAGGAAGTTGCGTTCATCCATGTGCCCGTTGACCCAAGCATCGGCATTCTTACCATCGAAGAGGATGACGGCGTCCTTCGGAGCGGCGAGCCCTTCGGTTGGGCTGCGGCGGACGATACGCTTAAGGCCTTGGCCGAGGCTCTTGATGGTGAGTACGCCATTCTCAAGAATAGCGGAATCGACTTTATCCTGGAAGATCACCTTGTCGCCGTCGCGCTTGGCTTCGACTTCAACCTTAGCAGAGCCATCCCAGCCGGAGCCAGGGAGGCCGCCCTTATGGAGGACCATGCGGAAATTGCCGTCGCCGAGGGCGATGATGTCGGCGCCGAATTTTTCGTTGGCGTATTCGCCCTGCAGAGGGAAATCAGGCCCGGCGGTCTCGACCGTCAGGTAGGTGGCGGGCTCGGGCGTCTTGGGCGCAGCGGGCTTGGGGGCGTCGGCGGCCTGAACCGAAGCGGCAAGGAGGAGGGCGAGCAGCCGTGAGGTGAGGGTGTTCATGGGGGAGTGGTTTTATTTCTTACCCTTGGGGTCGAGGTTGGCGAGGAGTTCTTCTGCGGTGACCTTGGATTCCACGCCAATGGAGGGAACGGGGGCCTTGGCTGTCCAAAGAATGGCGTTTAAGACCAATTTGCGCTGGTCGTCATTACCCCAGTTCTTGTGTTGGTGTCCGCCGGTGAAGCCGAAACCACGGCCGCCGTCGGCGCGTTCGGTGGCCCAGGCCATGTGCTGGGGGAGGCGGTCCGCCACCTGCTGGCGGACGTCGGCGTTGCCGGAGCGTTCGCCGTCTGGGAGGTTCATTTTGACGGGGGGCACGGCGCTGAGAATGGGGGTGACAGACTGCATGCCAGCCTTGAAGCGCATGTGGAAGTACCACTCGTCGTGCGTCGTGAATGGGTGGACGCCGTTGGCGATCGGATGGACGGGGAACTGGGTGAAGTCGGCCTGCCAGTGCGGGTTGACCGACCAGAAGGGTTCGCAGTAGCCGCCCATCCATTCGAGGAATTCCGCGCCGCCTTTATCCTTCCGGACTTCGGTCGCCCAGTGGATGGCGAGGAAGCCGCAGCCGCGCTTCATTTGGGTGGTTAGCTGCGCGAGACGGTCTTTCTGAATCGCGGGGTGGCCAGTGTAGCCGTCGGCATAAATCACGATGGTATCCGCATGAGCGATTTCTTCGTCAGAGGGCCATTCGGCATTCAGATGGGTTTTGACGTCGACGAGTTCTCCCGCGCCCTCGCGGAGACACTTGGCGAGCAGGAGCACGCCGGCGTTGTGCTCGTGGGCACCGGGGCCGTGGCTCGGTCGACCAGCGATCATGACGACGCTCTTCTTGTCGGCGGCGAGCAGCGGCAGTTGTAGGGCCAGCAGAGTGAGCAGGCAGACACGGGTGAGAAGACTCATGGGGGTGTGCGGGTGATAGGGTGGGCGTTCTTGTTATGCAAAAATAAAGAAGGGGCGTGCCGAGCGGATGTTACTTTTTCCCTTTGGGATCGAGGTGGGCGAGGAGCTCCTCTGCGGTGACTTTGGATTGGACTCCTAGGGGAGGAATGGCGGCTTTGGCTGTCCAGAGAATGGCGTTTAACACCAATTTACGTTGGTCGTCGTTGCCCCAGTTTTTGTGCGTATGCCCGCCGGTGAAGCCAAAGCCTCGGCCTCCGTCGGCCCTTTCGGTGGCCCAGGCGATGTGTTGAGGTAATTGTTCGAGGACTTGTTTGCGCGCATCGGCGTTACCGGAGCGAAGGCCGTCCGGGAGGTTCGTCTTTAACGGCGGCACGGTGCTGAGGATCGGCGTCACGCCTTGCCGGCCATCCTGGAAGCGCATGTGGAAGTACCACTCATCATGCAAGGTGAAGGGCTGCACCCCTTGGGTGATGGGGTGCGCAGGAGGTGCGAACTGAGCCGTCCAGCGGGGCACGGTGACTGACCAGTACGGCTCGCAGTAACCGCCCAGCCATTCGAGAAATTCTGCGCCACCTTTTTCCTTGGGGACTTCTAGTGACCAATGGAGGGCGAGCAGGCCGCACCCACGCTTCATCTGTGCGGCTAGCTCTGCAAGGTGGCCTGCCTGCAAGGCGAGGTTGCCCGTGAAGCCATCAGTATAGAGGACGATGGTGTCCGCATGGGCGAGTTCGTCGGCGGACGGCCATTCGGAGTTGAGGTGGACTTTCACCTCAACCAGTTGGCCCGCACCCTCGCGGAGGCACTTGGCGAGCAAGAGGGTCCCGGCGTTATATTCGTGTTCGCCTGGCCCGTGGCTCGGTCGACCGGCAATCATGACGACACTCTTTTGCTCGGCGGCGACCAAGGCGAGTTGCCCGGCCCACCAGAGAAGTGCACAGGTACGGGCGAGGCGAATCACTTTGAGGTCAGGAGTCCGAATTACTTCGGCTCGCTGGTCTGGCGAAGGTAGAGGAAGAGGCTGCGGACATCGGGCTCCTGCATGCCGTTGAGCAAGCCTTCGGGCATGAGCGAGTTGGGGCTGACGACGCGGCTCTTGATTTGATCTTTCGCGATGACGACGGGGGCCGGCGCACCGGGGACCTTAAGCGACAAAGTGGACTCATTTTCGGCGCCGATAATCCCCGCCTGCAGCGCGCCATCCTTCAGCGTGATGTAGACGAGCTGGTAATCCTTCCCGATGACGGCGTTGGGGTCGATGATGTTCTGGAGTAGGTATTCCAGGTCAGTGTAGCCGCCGGTGAGGTGCGGGCCGATATCGCCACCGGTACCGAAGAGCTGGTGGCAGACCCCGCACGACCCGCGGAAGAGTTCCCGACCGCGTTTCATATCGGCACGCAGAATGGCGTCAGTGCCCAGGAATTTCTTAAAGTTAGCAATCGCCGCAATTTTGGCACCGGAGCTGGCGTTGACCGTGCCCCAGTTCTTCTCGAGCCAGGAGTTCATCTTAGCGTCGTTGAAGCCGCGAATCTTGCTGGCCAGCGGGGCGCTCAGGACATCCTTCTTGAATTTACCGGCATCGATCGCGGCGAGCAAGGCGCGGGAGCTTTCCGCGCGTCCGGCGAGCGTGTTGAGGGCGAGAGGGCGGACGCCTTTATCTTCATCGACGATGAGTGGGATCAAGAGCGGTGCGAT
>CAIKRN010000138.1 GCA_903829855.1 uncultured Opitutia bacterium | reverse complement strand
GGCGTACCCGAAGGAAAAAAGCTCGAAGGCCTCAAGCCGCGCGCCAAGCCCATCGTCTTCTACGGCACCTCCATCACGCACGGCGCCTGCGCCAGCCGCCCAGGCATGGTGCACACCGCGATCCTCGGCCGACGCTTCGATACCCCCGTCGTTAACCTCGGCTTCTCTGGCAACGGCCGCATGGACCAAGCCGTCGGCGATTTCCTCACCCGCATTGACGCCTCCATCTACGTTATCGACTGCCTCCCGAACATGGGTCCGAAAGACGTCACCGAAAAATGCGGTCCGCTCGTGAAGCAGCTCCGCGCCGCCCGTCCAGACACCCCGATCATCCTTGTCGAGGACCGCCGCAACACCGACACCTGGCTCGTCGCCGCCCGCCGGAAATTCCACGACGATAACCACGCCGCCCTCAAGGCAGCCTATGAGCAGCTCGTCAAAGACGGCGTCAAAGGCCTCTCCTATGTGCCCGGCGACCACCTTTACGGCGATGACAACGACGGTGCCACGGACGGCTCACACGCGAGCGACCTCGGCTTCTATCGCCAGGCCGATATCTTCGAGCCCTTCCTCAAGGCCGCCCTCGGCCGCTAATTTTCCGCCCCGACCGCTGGCAAAAGAGAATAATCCCTCCACCCTAAGCGTCGATGCCGCGCAGCTTCCGCTACTACGATTTAATCCTCGGCGCGTTCGTCGCCGTGCTACTCTGCTCGAACCTCATCGGGCCGGCGAAGGTGGTCCAGGTGAATTTCCCCTTCTTGGGGCCGACCGATTTCGGGGCAGGTAATATTTTCTTTCCGCTCTCGTATCTCTTCGGTGATATCCTGACCGAAGTCTACGGCTATGCGATGGCCCGCCGCGTGATCTGGGCTGGCTTTGGTGCGATGATTTTCGCGACGCTCATGACCTGGGTCGTGCTCTCGATGCCCGTCAGCCCGCGTGAACCGTTTAGCGCCCAACTCCAACCCGCGCTCGAGCTCTGCTTTGGCGGCGGCTGGCGCATCGCCATCGGCTCGATCATCGCGTTCTGCGTGGGCGACTTCCTCAACTCCTACGTCCTCGCCAAACTAAAGGTCCGCACCCAGGGCCGGCACCTCTGGTTACGCTTCATCAGTTCGACCGTCGTCGGTCAGGGTGTCGACAGCCTCATCTTCTACCCCTTGGCCTTCGCCGGCCTGTGGACGAGTTCGACGCTGATTGCCGTCATGCTCGCGAACTGGACCTTCAAAGTGCTCGTCGAAGTGCTCATGACCCCGTTCACCTATTGGGCCTGCGCCAAATTGAAGCAGGCCGAAGGCGTCGACACCTTTGATACCGAGACCAACTTTACCCCCTTCTCCCTTAAACGCTAAGGGAAGAAGGCCGATTTAAGGCCAAATAAGGGCTTCATTCAGCCTTTTGGTCCCATTCTAGAGCATTTTCGAGGAATCCGTTGACAACCCCTCTGGAGCCAAGCACAACACCCTCAGTCAATTTCACTCAGGTAAGAGCCTCCCTTATAAAGGACGCATCAGTCGCGAGGGCGACTAACGGAATCAGAATTCAAACTCTCCGTACCCGACCCCAGAGTCCCGTAGCTAGGACTCTGGACTTATTTGTCCCGGAAAACGGGAAGACAGGCCGCACCACCCGTGCGGCCTGTTTCGTTTTAAAGAGTGTCGTGCCCAAGACCGGACTCGAACCGGTAAGCCTTTCGGCGGCAGATTTTAAGTCTGATGTGTATACCATTCCACCACTTGGGCCGACGGCGACCAATTTGCCAGTGAGGACCCGGTTGGCAACCCGGGAAACTTAGGCACCGGCCTTATCGAGGAGGGGCTGGCAGAGTTTATAGACGGCAGCCGTGACGACACAGGCGATCGCGAGCGAAAGCCAGAAGTTCAGCCCAGCCTTAAGGAGATAAGGGAACGCCAAGAAGAGCACAAAGGAGGGAATGGTGTAGGCGAGGATCGACCAATTGAGTGCGACGACCTTGGCCTGGTCGCCGGTATCCACATAGGTCCAAATCATGACCAGCAGGCTGGTGAGCGGCAACGCGCACAGGAGCGCCCCGAGCGAGACGTTACGCTTGGCGAGTTCGGAAGCACCTGTGATGACGGTGGCGGAGAGCACAAACTTGATGATGAGTTGCAGGTTCATGGCCGCATCATGCGGCCCAGTGACCGCATCGCCAAGGGCAAGTTGACGCCGAAGGCCGACTTCGCCTTGCCCTTCGGCCCGAATCCCGCTTGCTTGAAGTCGATGGATCGCCTCGCCCAGACCTTCGCCCGCTGCAAAGCCGAAAGCCGCCCGGCCTTCGTTAGCTACGTCTGCGCTGGCGACCCCGACGTCGCCACCTCTAAGGCCATCCTGCTCTCCCTCGCCCAGAATGGTGCCGATATTCTTGAAGTCGGCGTGCCCTTTTCCGATCCGCTCGCCGACGGCCTGACGAACCAACTCGCCTCCCAGCGTGCCCTTGAAGGCGGCATGACCTACGATGGCTTGCTCGACATCCTGCGTGCCGTGCGCGCCGGGACCGACAAGCCGATGGTGCTCTATTGTTATTACAACCTACTCTTCTCGTTTGGCGTCGAGAACTACTGCCGCAAAGTCCGCGAAGCCGGTTGCGATGGCCTGCTGGTCCTGGATTGCCCACCAGAAGAGGCCGGTGACCTCATCGCCGCCAGCAAGCTGCACGGCCTCGCCAATATCTTTATCGTGGCCCCGACCACGCCGTCGGCCCGTATCGGCCTCATCGCCAAGCACGCCACCGGCTTCATCTACTACGTGTCCCGCGAAGGCGTCACCGGAGAGCGCTCCGAACTGGCCACCAACCTGACTTCTGCCGTGGCGGAGATCCGTAAGCACACCGCCCTGCCCATCTGCGTGGGCTTCGGCGTCTCCACCGCCGCCCATGTCCAGGCCATCGCCAAGGTCGCGGACGGCGTGGTCGTCGGTAGCGCCCTCGTGAACGTGGTGGCCGCCCACAAGGACAAGAAGGGCGAAGCCGCCGCCGCCATCGGGGCCAAGGTCCGCGAACTACTCGCTAAATAAAGCTTGGGGCACGTCGGTACGTGGACCCTTGCTTCCACAGGCCCTCGGCCCCCTTATCCACGTGTCCCCATGCCCACGTGCCCCCTTTTTCTCTAATCCCTTGACCAAGGGCCGTGCCTCCGCACTTTCCCAATGGTCCTAACCTTCGTTGGGGCCAACGGAAACAACCGCATGGCCCAACAAGCATCCTGGACGAAAAAAGACCTCACCGGCATCGAGGAGCTATCCCGAGCCGAGATCGAATTCCTCTTCACCCAGGCCGACCAGTTCCTGCCCGCGCTCGCGCCGGGCAAGGGCCTCGACCTGATGAAGGGCCGCACGGTCGTAAACCTTTTCCTCGAACCGAGCACGCGGACGCGCACGGCCTTCGAAATCTCGGCCAAGAAACTCGGTGCCGAAGTGGTCTCGATCAACACGACGGCCTCCTCGCTGGTCAAAGGCGAGACGCTCCGCGACACGGCGATGAACATCCGTGCGATGGGCGTCGACGCCATCGTGATGCGCCACTCCTCCGCCGGCTCGGCCCGCTACCTGGGTTCAGTCCTCGATATCTCGGTCATCAACGCCGGCGACGGCGCCCATGAACACCCGACGCAGGCGCTGCTCGATGCCTTCACGCTCCGCCAGCGCTTCGGCAAGGTGCAAGGGTTGAAGGTCACCATCCTCGGCGACATCCTCTTCAGCCGCGTCGCCCGCTCCAATATCCTCTGTCTCTCGAAGCTCGGCGCGGAAGTCACCCTCGCCGGCCCCGCCACGCTTGTCCCCGCCTCACTCAAAGAAGCCTTCCCACAAGTCCGCATCGTGCATGACCTAAAGGAAGCCCTGCAGGACTGCGATGCAGTGATGCTCCTACGCATCCAGCACGAGCGCCAGACGACCACCCACTTCCCTTCGCTCGGCGAATATACCTCGCAGTTCGGCCTCAACGCCGAACGCGCGGCCTGGCTCAAACCCGAGGCCATCGTGATGCACCCCGGCCCGATTAACCGCGGCGTCGAAGTCGAAAGCGAAGTCGCCGACGGACCCCGCTCGGTGATTCTCGAACAGGTGCGTAACGGCGTGGCCGTCCGGATGGCCGTTCTCAACCTCTGCACCGGAGCCATCGCCCGATGAACCCAGCCGATCATTCTCCCCTCTGGATCCGCGGCGCCCGCGTGATCGACCCTTCGGCCAAACGCGATGAAGCCAAAGGCGACATCTACGCCCTGGATGGCGTGATCGTCGACCAACTCTCCGCCGCTGATCAAGCCAAGGCCCGCATCATCGATGGCCAAGGACTCGTCGTCGCCCCGGGCTTCGTCGACCTCAACTGCCGCCTCGGTGAGCCCGGCCGCTCTGCACGCGAAACCGTCCGCACCGGCACCCGCGCCGCGGCGGCGGGTGGCTTCACCACCTTGGTGACGATGCCCGATTCGCTCCCCGCTGCGGATAACGTCGGCACCCTCCAACTCCTCCGCGAGATTTGCTCCCGCGAAGCCTCAGTGCGCGTCCTGCCCACGGGAACCCTCACCAAAGGACACGAAGGCAAGGCCCTCGCCCCGCTCGGCTCAATGAAGAAGGCCGGCGTGGTCGCCGTCACTGACACCACCTCGGGCGTGCAGAATAATGAGATCATGCGCCGCGCACTCGAGTACGCCGCGATGTTTGACCTCGTCGTCCTTGATCACTGTCAGGACAGCAGCATGACCGAAGGCGCCCAGATGCACGAAGGTGCCTGGTCCCTTCGCCTCGGGGTGCGCGGCTGGCCACGGGCCGCCGAAGAAATCGTGGCCTCCAGCGATTGCCTCCTCGCCGAACTCACCAAGGCACGCATCCACCTCCAGCACCTCTCGTCTGGCGGCTCGGCGGAAATCGTCCGTCGCGCCAAGGCCAAGAAACTCTCCGTCACTTCAGAAGTGTCCGCGCTGCACCTCTTACTGACCGATGCCTCCCTGGCCAATTATCCGACCAGCCTAAAGACGAATCCGCCCCTCCGCGAAGAAGCGGACCGACTCGCCCTGATCGCTGCGCTCATCGATGGCACCATCGACGCCATCTGCTCCGACCACTCACCGTGCACGGCCACCGAGAAAGATTGTGAGTTCGACCTCGCCCCGTTCGGCGCGGCGACGCTCGAAACCGCCTTTGCCGCCGCCCACACGGCCGTCGTCGCCGGCGGACATGCCGACCTCGCATTACTCCTCGCCCGCCTCACCTGCGGTCCCGCCAAGGTGCTCGGGCTCGCCGCTGGTACGCTCCGCGCCGGCGCCGCCGCCGACCTAGTACTACTCGACCCGAAGGCCACCTGGAAGCCTCGCGCCCAGGATCTCCATTCGAAGTCAGGGAATAATCCGCTGATCGGCCACGCCCTCACGGGCCGAGTCCAAGCGACGTTCGTTGGTGCCCGCCAAGTTCACGGCGCCTAAGCGATGCCTTCCGAGCTCGCCCAGACTTTCAAGGACTTCGGTCCGTGGGACTGGGCCTGCATCATCGCCAACTTCAGCTTAGGATTCGGAGGTATCTTCGCCCTAAAGTGCTGGCGCCAGATGCCGGATACCGCGGCTCCTAGGAATAGCTCAACGATTGATGCCGGCATTAGCCTTGGTGCGGCCCTGATTGCTTTCGCAGTGATCTTCCCGCTCACGTTGCAACTCGTCGCAGGAGCTTTT
>CAIKRN010000137.1 GCA_903829855.1 uncultured Opitutia bacterium | reverse complement strand
GACGGGGGTTGTCCTGATATTCCCGCATCTGGGTAAACGGATGCCACCCGAAGCGCTGGTCGGCGGCATCAAGTTGGCCCAAGGCGGGCGAGGCGGCGGTGGCAGCAGTCGGCACACCCCATCCCTAGGGCTCTTTCAGACCATTGTTAAGCCCGAACTACCGCTAGGTTTACAATACCCCGCCCCTAAGAATCATCGATGGGCATCAGGGTGGGATGCGATGAAATCGCATCCGCTGCATCGAAGGGTGGGACAGCACCACGTGCTGCCCTAGCTGCCCCTTCAGCATGGCGCCTCTGCTTCGCTGGTAGGGCGGGTTGTCCCCAACCCGCCGTTGAGCCAATCGAGAATAGAATCTCTCACGTGGTGCGCAAGCCTCTCGACGAACGGACGGCTGAGGACAGCCGTCCCTACCTAGCGGCAAGTGTAGGGTGGGTAGGTTGATGGGAGGGAGTGCTCTGCACCCTCGTCTGCCTCGGGTAGGGCGGGTTGTCCCCAACCCGCCGTTAACCCGATTCACATCCGCACCTCATCCGACGAACGGACGGCTGGGGACAGCCGTCCCTGCCCTTAAGACAAAATGCCCCTGCCCCTGTCCGTGCCCCTAGCCTCTCCCTGCACTCTATATTCGATACCCTCACCGCGGCACCGTCGCGCCTACTTCACCTCAAGGAACTTGAAGCACACGGGCGCACCGACTTCAAAGTGCGTACCGGTCGGCGAGAGCGCGCCAGTGGCCTGGTCGATCTTAAAGAGGAAGACGCTGTCGGAGCTCTGATTGCCGACGACGAGCCAGCGGCCGGTCGGATCGACGCCAAAACCGCGCGGGGTCTTGCCCTGCGACGAAGTATGGCCAACGAGTGTAAGCTTACCAGAGGCGGCATCGACCGCATAGGTGACGATGCTGTCATGCCCACGATTGGAGCCGTAGAGGAACTTGCCAGACGGATGCAGGATGATTTCCGCCGTCGAGCCGCCCTTCCCATCGAAGCCCGCCGGGATTGAGGGCAGGCTTTGGATCTGCTGCAGGGTGCCACGGCGGGCATCGAAGGTAAACGCGGTGACGGTCAGCGAATGCTCGTCGATGTTGTAGCAGAACTTGCCATCGGCACTGAAAACCAGGTGGCGCGGATGCGTGTCCGCGGTGGTCGGCGTGAAGGCTGGCTCAGCGGCACTGAGTTCACCCGTGGTGGCGTTAAAGCGATAGGTGTAGATGCGGTCGAGGCCAGCATCACAGCTGAGCGCGAACTGATTACCCGGAGCGAACTCCGTGGCATGGCCATGAGGCTTCTGCTTCGGGCTCAACGTCGGATGCTTATCGACCCAAGTCGAAGGCGCGAGTTGGCCGTCGGCGCTGATGGCGAGGGAGGAGATACTGCCGTCGCCGTAATTCGAAACGACGATCGTCTTACCCGTCTCATCAATCGCGAGGTGGCACGGGCCGTTGCCGTTCGGGGCTTGGGAGTTGATTGGGGTAAGCTTACCGTCGGCTCCAATCGTGAAGCCCGCAATCGCGCTACCCTTCGGACCTCCTTCACCGGCCGCGAAAAGGTATTTATGGTTCGGGTGAATCGTGACCCAGGAAGGATTACCCATCGCCCCGGCGAGTTCTGGTGCGCTCATTTCACCCGTAGCTGGGTTCAACCGAGACACATAGATGCCCTGGCTCTTCTTGCCCGTATACGTGCCGATGTAGACTAGGACCGTGCCCGGCTTCACCGCTTCGGCGGCAAACGCTGGTCCCGCGATGGCGGACAACAAAGTGGCAGACAAGAGCAACGTGCGGAGGGTGCGGGGAAGGGAGCGCATAGGTGGGGTGGCCGGGATTAAAGCCCGAACCCAGCCCACTTCCAGCCTCGTTATGAGCTGCATCGCCGGTAGGGGCAGCACCGCGTGCTGCCCTCGTCTGCCTCTGGTAGGGCGGGTTGTCCCCAACCCGCCGTTGGGCGGACCCATATCCGTACCTCATCTGACGAACGGACGGCCGAGGACAGCCGTCCCACCCTCAAGACAAAATGCCCCTACCCCTGTCCGTGCCCCTAGCCTCTCCCTATACTCCCTACTCTCACCGCGGCTCCGCCGCGCCTGCCCTCACTTCAACTTCAGCACTTCGTTCGTCTTGGCGACAATCGCCTCAGCGATGATCTTATACGCGGGGCCCGACCAATGGTATTCATCACCCGCGGCCAGGTCTAGGCGAGCGGCGAGCGGCGTATACATATCGATGACCTCGACGCCCTCTTCCTTCATGACCTGTTCGGCGAGGCGATTGATGCGCAACACGACTGGGTTCTTATCCCCGAGGGCGGTGACTGGCTTGCCTGGCTCCGTGCGGCGAGCGGTGTGCGGGGTCGTGGCAATCCAGAACAACTTGGCCTGTGGCGCCCCGGTCTTGAAACCGCGTACGATGGCCCGCGTGGTGTCGATGATCTGCTGATCGGTGGCCTTCTCGGGCGTCCACGATAACGAGTGCAACCCGTTGTTAAAGAAGATCACCTTAAAATCGGCGATGCCAGCCACCTGCTTAATCTGCGCATCCACCTTCGGGTCGATGCCGCCGACGAAGCCGACCCAGTGGTAGGCATAGACCTTACCCTCGACCGCGGGGAGTAGGTATTGCCGGTAACCGCCTGAGATGGAATCGCCGTAAAAGAGAATCTTCGGACGCTGGGGGTCGACGACCGTAGGGGCATCGACCATCCAATTCTTGCCAGCGATGGCGCCACGCGGCTCGGCGGTCACCTTTTCCTTGGGCGACTTATAAGTAAAATCAGCGCCGTAGACCTTCAGCATCGAAATCTTCGCGGCGCCAAAAGGCTTTTCGCGCGGGAGGAGTTTCTTGCCCACCCACATCGGCTCATTGTTCGGCAACAGCAGCACGAAATACTGACCGCCCGGATTGTCGTTCAAGTAATACGAAGGGCTACCCTTGCGGACCGCGACCGTGAAGGTGTACGGCGTATTCGGGAGGAAATTAGTGCGCAGGCCGCCGATGTGCATGCCATTGATGACCGGGCGATAAATCTTGTACGTCGGGCTATAGAGACAAGTCAGCCCGAGGCCCGTGTCCTCGCCGTCTTTTTGCTGCTTCAG
>CAIKRN010000136.1 GCA_903829855.1 uncultured Opitutia bacterium | reverse complement strand
TTACCTTGGAGCAGTTGCGGCTGCCCGTTGTCGTCAAGGACATGCTTCGCCGGGCTCGCGGCTTGGTGCTCGTCACCGGGCCGACGGGCTCGGGTAAGTCGACGACCCTCGCCTCAATGATCAACTGGATTAACGAGAACGAGCAGGGTCACATCATTACCATCGAAGATCCGATTGAGTATACGCACCAGCACAAGAATTGCATGGTGACGCAGCGGGAGGTGGGGGTCGATTTACCTTCATTCGCCGAGGGCGTGCGTGCGGCCCTTCGCCAGGATCCGGATGTCATTTTGATCGGCGAGATGCGCGATCTCGAGACGATCGAGGCCGCCGTGACCGCCGCAGAGACGGGCCACCTGGTACTCGCCACTCTGCATACCTCGGGGGCGGCTCGCACGATTGACCGCATCATTGACGCCTTCCCCGCCAATGCCCGCGAGCAGATTCGCGCCCAGCTCTCAACCTCTCTCACGGCGGTGATTTCCCAGTGCCTGCTGCACACCAAGGCCGACAAGCGTATCGCCGCCTTTGAAATCATGCTCCGGACGGATGGCGTCGCGGCCAAAATTCGGGAAGGGAAGACCTACCAATTATTGACGGACATCGAAACCGGCGGCGTCCGCGGCATGCGCACCCTGGATAGCGACTTGCTTGCCCTCTATTATCAGGACGTGGTTTCGGAGGAAGAGATCTTCAATTATTGCCAGAATCCGGAGGCCATGCGCGATCGCATTAAGGCCGGACCTGCCGCCCGCTAAAATTTCCACCCACTTATTTTATTCCCATGTTTGAAGACCATAGTGACCTGATTCGCGATATCGCCCTCGAGGCCGGCTTGGTTTCGGCTGCCCAGTCGGAAGAAATCTGGGAGTCGCACGGCCTGACCGGAAAATCATTTTCCGACTCGATGGTCGATGCCGGTCTCGCCGACCGACCGACCATCCTCCAGGCCGTGGCCGATCATTTGCAGGTGCAGTTCTATGCCGCCGTCCCGCATGAGCTCGGGGATGAACTGGTTAAACTGCTCAAGCCAGCGCAGGCTCATAAATACGTGGTGCTTCCGGTTTCCGATGAAGCCGGCAAACTTACCTTGCTGGCCAAGGATCCTTTTAACTCTGCCGCCATCAATGAACTGACGTTTATTCTGCAGCGAGATATCGAGTTGGCCGTCGCCGACCCGGCCTTGGTGGAATCCGCGGTCATTCGCTTTTATGGCGAGCCGTCGGCTTCTTCGATGGAGGATCTCTTGGGTGAGTTCGACCAAGTGGAGGGCGGCGTTCCCGTCACGGATGAGGACGTCGTCAATCAGGCCAGCCAGGCCCCCATTATCCGTTTCGTGGATCTGGTCCTCCAGGAGGGCGTCAAAGCCAAGGCTTCAGATATTCACTTCGAGCCGTTTGAGCACGAATTCCGCATCCGCCTGCGCATCGATGGTTCACTGTATGAGATGGCACCCCCGCCCAAGAATCTAGCCTCGGCTGTCATCGCCCGCGTCAAGGTGCTCTCCTCGCTGAACATCGCCGAGCGGCGCGTGCCTCAGGATGGTCGAATCAAGACCACCATTAGCGGTCGTGCCATCGATTTGCGTGTGTCGACGCTGCCGACTCAATTCGGTGAATCCGTCGTGCTTCGAATCCTAGACAAGACCGTGGTTAACCTGAGCCTCGATGCACTGTCGATGCAGGACGACATCAAGGAAGGCATTCGGGCGATGGTTAGCCGTCCGAACGGCATCTTTATTGTCACTGGTCCAACGGGCTCAGGTAAGACGACCACGCTTTATTCTGCTTTACGCGAGGTGAATACCGAGGACATGAAGATTTTGACCGCTGAAGATCCGGTCGAATACGAAGTGGAAGGTATCATGCAGGTTCCGATTAACCATCAGGTCGGACTTACCTTCGCCGCTGCATTGCGCTCTTTCCTTCGACAGGATCCCGACACAATCATGGTCGGGGAAATTCGTGACCTTGAGACCGCCCAGATTGCGGTGCAGGCCTCGTTGACTGGCCACGTCGTGCTCTCGACGCTCCACACTAATGACGCCCCCGGCGCCGTGACCCGTCTGATTGATATGGGGCTCGAGCCATTCCTCATTTCGGCCTCATTGGAGGGCATCTTAGCGCAGCGACTCCTTCGCCGTGTCTGCAAATCATGCCGCACGGCCTATGAGCCCGATAAAGACGTGGTCAATATGCTCGACGTCGATGCCCTCGAGATCTCCAACAAGAAATTCTACTTCGGCAAGGGCTGTCCGGAGTGTAATCGCTCTGGCTATCGCGGCCGCCAAGGACTCTTTGAGCTCATGAGCATCAACGACAACATTCGTACGCTCATCACCCAGAAGGCGCCCACGCTCGTGCTGAAGCAGAAAGCGATTGAATCCGGCATGCGGCCCCTCCGTGAGGACGGCTTGCGCTGTATTTTTGATGGCCTAACTACCATCGAAGAAGTTCTCAAGTACACCTAACCCCTCACCCTAGACACCCCTATGCCCGACTATAAGTACACCGCCATCGACCGAGGCGGAAATCAGACCTCTGGAACTGTCGATGCCGACAACGATGCACAGGCTCGCACGAAGCTCATGGCACGTGGTTTAATGGTCACAACATTGGCCGCCAATGCCAATGCCTCCAAGGCCCCGGCCAACCCTGCTGCCGCCAAGCCTGCGGGTTTCACCATCCCCGGCTTCGGTGCCAAGGTTTCGTCTGATGACGTCACCATTATGACGCGTCAGCTAGCCACGCTGATTATCGCAGGCTTGCCGCTGTTGCGGGCGCTTGAACTCATCACTAAGCAGGAACGCAACCCTGCCTTTAAAACGATTCTCGCCAACATCGCCGACAGCGTCTCGCAGGGTAATAACCTCTCCGAGGCCCTGCAGGCACACCCGAAGGTCTTCGATCGTCTTTTCGTCAACATGGTCCGTGCGGGTGAAGCTGGTGGCGTGCTCGACAAGGTGCTCGACCGCTTGGCCAAGTTCCGCGAAAAAGCCTCGCGCATCCAGAAGAAGGTGAAGTCTGCGATGGTGTACCCGGGCGTGGTCATGTCCGTGGCTGTCATCATCGTTTACATTCTCATGGTTAAGGTCGTCCCGTCCTTCCAGAAACTACTCGACGGCCAGAAGACGCAGATGCCCCCGTTGACCCAGTTCGTCGTCGGTATCTCCAAGGCTCTCACCGTTTACTGGTGGGCGACCCCGGTGATTATTTTCGGCTTATACTTTGGGTTAAAGAGCTGGCTTTCGACGGACAAAGGGAAGGAGGTCTTTGACCGCATTATCTTCAAGCTCCCTAAGGTTGGCAGCTTCGTCCAGATCGTTTCAGTCTCTCGCTTCGCCCGTACCTTCGGCACCTTGATGGCTTCGGGCGTGCCGATTCTCCAGGCAATCACAATCACTCGTGACACCCTCGACAACGTCGTCATCGCGAAATCGCTGGAGAAGGTCCATGACCGCGTTCGCGACGGTGAGCCGCTTTCTGTACCCCTAGAACAATCGGGCGTCTTCCCGCAGATGGTGACGTCGATGATTCAGGTGGGTGAAGAAACTGGCCAGTTGCCAGAGATGCTTAACCGGGTCGCAGACATCTATGACGAAGAGGTGGATAACGCCGTGACCGCACTCACTTCGATTATTGAGCCTATCCTCATCGTGTTCCTGGCTGTAGTGGTCGGCACCATCGTGCTCGCGATGTTCCTGCCGCTCATCGCGCTCATCACGAAGATGACCGGGGGGTAATCAGCCCTCCAGCCAAGCAAGAAGCCCGATCCAATTGGATCGGGCTTCTTTGTTTTGGTCAGATTCGCGACCCCTTAAAAAGGAGGCGGCTTGCATACCCCTATGCAAGCCGCCTGTTTTTTACTGCTTTATCTTACTTACCCCATTGTCCCGTAGGACAAAGTTAATACCTGATACCGTGCAATTAAATCGGGTGCCTTCAACACTAATCCGATGACTTTTCAGGTTTTGTTGATTAAACCACTATCAATCAACGATTTAAAATTGGGTGCAGGGGTAGGATTTGAACCTACGACCTTCAGGTTATGAGCCTGACGAGCTAACCGGGCTGCTCCACCCTGCAATAAGTGGGAAGCGAAGGAGAAAGGGGACACCCCCGAGTCGCAAGCCATTTTTTAGGCCAGTTCTAGGCAGGCTCTTTGCCGGCTTCGCGGGTCAAAAAGGGTTGAAGCGGGGTGGGGGTGGTCAAAGATGTTCGAACCCCCTAAGCGATGAGCGAAGAACTTCCTGCGAACCCTCCTGGAGAGACCGTCCAGCCAGCCGCACCCGTGCAGGTTGAAACGGCTTCGCTTGGCTCCAAGCGCATGAAGCTCCCATTTTGGAAGCGTATCGGTGGCGGGGGTCTTACGGTGTCGCTCGCCATTCACGGGGTGCTTATCTTTATCGCGGCGGCTTATGTCATCTCGACGGTCACGGATAACGCCAAGAAGGACCCCAATACTTTTGCAACCGGTGCTGGTGGTGGTTCCGGTGGCGAGCGCGTGAAGAGCACGCAGCACAAGATCCAGCCCAAGAACGTCAAGTCTCTGGCCAAGACGACAACTCGGATTACTTCCAAGAGCGCTTCGGCTTCAATCGCTTTACCGGACATTCCCAATTCTGCATCGGCCTCTTCCATGGTGTCTGGAGCGATGGCTGGCGGCGCCTCCAAGGGCTTCGGCGGCGGTGCCGGCGGCGGCATCGGTGCTGGCAAAGGGATGGGTTCCGGCGGCGGGAGATTCGTCGCGAAGCCCGTCCTAGGGGCGAACATCTTTGCCCAACGCTTAGCGGTTTATTTCGACGCCTCCGCGTCGATGCTGCCCTACCTTGAGAAGGTCGAGGCTGAGATTCGCGATAAATTTCCCGACGCCGATGTCTTTCTTGGTGACGGGGTGCATATCGACATCCATGACACCTTGGTGGTCGGTGGTGATAAGTTTAAGGGGCAGCCCTTCCTCAATCGCCCCACGGGTGGCGGCAAGAAAAAGACCGCCAAGGGTGATATCGTTGAGACGGATACTAATCCGGCCAAGCTGACGAGCGCCGGGCGCAATATCCTCAAAAAATATGGGCAGAACTTTAAAGTCGGTTCCGGGGGGGCTTGGCTCGATGTGCTTAAGGATGAGCGTGCTTATGACGCGTTGATTATCTTCTCCGATTTCCAGGATGGCGTGCGCCAGGTTCGGACCAAGGGCTATAAGCCTGACAAGGGCATGCGCCCTGACCCGCCCGTCGTCTTCTCCGACTATGCCAATGCGGGCTCGGGTGGTTTTAAATCCGCTACGATTATCCCTACGGGTGGATCGTCTGGGCAGCCTGTGGTCTTGACCAAGGACACGAAGGATCTGGAGGTTGGGATGTTGGTGGTGGGTTCCGGTATCGCCCCCAACTCCACGGTCACCGAAATCAAACCGAACGTGAGTTTCACTTTGGATAAGCCGCTCAAGAGTACGCCGGCCGGGAAGCTTTCCTGTAATAATGGCGGCGATAAGCGTAATCCGGAGGAGAAGAAGTGGGAAGAGGAGTGGATCAAAGCTTTTGCCGCGGCGAAGGATAATAAAGGACCTCGCCTATACCTGCTTTCCATTGATCGCGAACCGAAGGGGGTTCTTGCTGCCTGCGTGGAAGCTTCAGGTGGTCAGGTTAAACTCTTGAAGGGTTTGCGTACGCTTGAGCCCACCGCTTTAGCTGGAGTTAAGCCTCCAGTGGCTGGTGCTCCAGCGGCGGCCACCACACCTGCTGCGGGAGATACCAGTGCCGCGATCAAGGGCGTCACGACCAAGGCCGGTGCTAAGCCAGTTCGCTGAGCCAGGCCTAGGTGTACGCTAACCATCGCCGGAGCTGAATGGTTCCCCTGCGGTTATTGCTGGGTTGCCCGCTGGGTGATGCCTGAGCTTGGGCGGGTTTGATATTCGGAGAGGCCTCCTAGAATGGTCGCATGGAATCCCGCGACTCTGTGCGTCCACGCCCGCGTGCGCGCTCCCTCTCCGGATTGGCTTTTTCCATCGCGGTACACGTGGTATTAGTGATGGCCGCCTGCTGGATCGTGTGGCGGCAGGCCGGCCCGGGGCAACGTGCGCAGGAGTTTGTCGCCCATGCGGCGTCGGGCGGACGCAGTGGTGCGTCGGTAGGTGCCGTGGTCCATCCGGTGAGCCATCCGAAAATCAGGATGCCGCGAGCACGCTTGGCGACGAAGTCTGCCAGCGCCACGCTTGCACTGCCGCCGATGGCTGCGCCGAAGCTCGGGGCCACCATGGGCGCGGCGATGGGCCGTGGCGGGGCTTTCGGAAGAGGCATCGGTCGGGGAACGGGCGGCGGTCTAGGCGTAGGCCTGGGTAAGTCCGCTGGCTTCGTAGGCCGACCAGTGATGGGCGCTTTCATCCGGGCCAAGCGCGTCGCGGTCTACCTGGATTGCTCGGGTTCGATGCGCTCGTATCTGCCGCGTGTCGAGGCCGAGATCCGGAAGGAGTTTCCGGACGCAGATGTGTTCCGGTTTGACGGTGCCCGGGTCGTCGGCTTGGGCGACATGATTGTTTTTGGCCGACGGTTTCAAGGCGTCGCGCCTCGCCTGCGCGAGGGTCCGACGCAGACTGCACTCGAGACGTTGACGCCGAACGGTCGCTCCGTGCAGGCCAAGGTTCGGACAGCTTGCGAGAAGGGCTCGCTGGGAGCGTGGATGGATCGGTTATTGGCGGAATCCTACGACGCCTTAGTGGTCTTCTCCGATTTCCAGGACGGCGTCAGGCTCTATGAAACTAGGAAAGGCGAACCGAAGATGGTCTATTCGGATAGCTCCTATCACAAGACCGGTGGCGTCCAGAAAGGATACACCCGTTGGCAGCGGGAGTGGCTGGAGGCCTTCGCCAAGGCCCCGCACGGGGCGGGCCCGCGGCTTTATCTCTTTACCGTCCAGCAGGAGC
Organism: uncultured Opitutia bacterium; assembly: GCA_903829855.1. GTDB lineage: Bacteria > Verrucomicrobiota > Verrucomicrobiia > Opitutales > UBA953 > UBA953. The sequence goes on along the minus strand of CAIKRN010000136.1, from coordinate 6,007 downwards.
CGCAGGTTTTCCTGCAGGCTTGCGTGGCGGCCTCAGGTGGTACCTCGACCTCGGTATCCTGGCTGAAGAAAGGGGCACACAAGGCGTCGCCTTGACGGTTGCACCCTTGGGCGGGACGGCTTGGATAGGCGTATGGCCCCTTTCACGGCAGATTATCGCGCCAATTTCTCGGACACGGACGCCGCAGGCATCGTGCATTTCTCAACAATCTTTTTCTGGGTCGAGGCCACGGAAGAGGCTCTCTTTCGCCAATTAAAGCTGCCGTTCATTCGGGCTGAAGGGGCCAAACTGACCGGCTTCCCGCGGGTCCGGGTGGAGTGCGACTTCCTTTCGCCGATTCACCGTGAGGATGTCGTGGCCGTCTCGCTTTTGCCGACGGAGATCGGGGACAAGAAAATCGTCTGGGGCTTCGAGGCCAAGGTGGGTGATCGCGCCGTCGCCAAGGGGGCATTGACGACCGTCTACGCCTGGCGCGAAGGGCAGGGCCCGATGTCGGCCGCGTTGGTGCCACTTGAAATCAAGACGGCGTTGCAAAAGCACTTTGGCGTCTGAGTTATGAGCGAAAGTGCCCCGAAGAAGCCGTGGGTGTGGCTCGGTCTGGTCGCCGTGTGCTTCGCGTGCTTCTCTTTGCTCGGCTTGCAACCGCCCGTTTTTACGTCGCACGCGCATGCCCAGCCTTTGCATGCCGACGAGGCGGTGCAGTGGTCGCGGGCTCTGGAGTTGTCCGAGGGCATCCCGTATAGTTCTAACGAAGACCGTTTCCACGGGCCGACCTTGGCCCTGACGCTGTGGGCGGCGTCGAAGGTCACCAAGACTGCATTCATCGATATGTCGGAGACCTACTTGCGCAATATCGCGGGATGCTATCTGGTGCTGCTATCTTTGGCGGCCTTGGCCTTACCCAGTGTCGGTCTGATTCCGCGCATCACCGCCTCTGTATTCTGTTTCCTCGTCGGCGGGGGAGCTCCCTTCGGGTTTTACTATGTGCAGGAGGTGCTCCTGGTGGCGGGGCTCGCTTGGGGTGTGGTGTTGTGGCTTCGCTCCGAGGCCGCGGAGTCTCCCGGATCTAGAGGCCTCCAGCGCTTACTTGCCGGCGCAGCCTTCGGTTTCGCCCTGGCCTGCAAGGTGACGGCGGCGGCCTATCTGGTTTTATTCTTCCTCGCGCTAACGATCATGCGCCGGGCATGGGTCGATCGAAATCTGGGGTTGTTCCTCTTGGGGTTAATCGCGAGTTGGGTGACGTTTCAGAGCGTTGGCTTTACGGATATCCATGGCTTGGCCACTTGGTGGGTGCAGCTCGCTCGATCGCTGGGCGTGGCCAGCGGCCATTCGGAAGACACGCTGATGGCGCTTAACTACTGGCCGTGGATTTGGGCGGCACTCTGGTTTGGGGAGTTTGCACTCCAGCGCTACCTGACGCAGCGACTTATCCCGTTCCGCTGCGGGAGATTCGACTTCACCTTAGTTTTTGTCGGCTTGATCTTCGGCTTCCATCTTCTGCTGCCGTACAAGACGCCCTGGTTACTCTATGGCGTCATGGCTTTACCCTTGGTTCTCATCATTCCCTATCAGCTCGGTGGCGGCAGATTACGGGATGGCATCCTCTTAGTCGGCTTATTCATCGGAGCGGCCTGCGCGGCTGGAGATTTCGCTTCGCATTCACCTACGGCCGACTTGCGGGGGTTCGAGGCGGGGACGGCTCGCCTCAAGGAAGCCTACAAGGGGAAGCCCTTTTACGTCGCCGTGGAAGGGGGGCATTACTGGCCGCTCCCGTATTACCTTCGTCGTTACCAAGTCGGCTATGGCGACTTTCCAGCCGCCGCCAATGCGCCCCTACGGCTGATTCCGATGACAGATGACAGCGAGCCGGTCGTGCCTGGCTTTGCGGTCTCAAGGTTGACCCTCAGAGAGGGAGGGGACCGCTATTGGGTGCTGGTTGCCAAAGGCTACGAAAGCGTTTTTATCGGAAAATAACCCTCATGGAAAGCACCCCTGTAATCCACAACTTCTCCCACGAGGCCTTTGGCTCTCGCTTTTGGATTCGCATCGCCGCCGAAGATGCCATCTACGCCCGTAATGCCTCAGAGGCCCTGTTCCAGCATCTCGACGACTTAGATTTCCAGACCGACCTCCGTCACGACAGCGGACCGATGGCTGCAATCAATCAGATGCCCGAAGGCGCTTTGGTGGCCGCCTCAGAGCACGTTCAGGCTCTCTGGAATTTTTCCCGCGATGTTCGCGCGGACACCGGTCGGGCATTTGATGCCACGGCGGGTGCACTTTTCAGGTACTGGAAAGACCGCGGCAATCTGCCCTTTAATCCCGACGACGCTGTTTGGCAGCAGATTTGGACGGCCTATCAAGACGGAGAATTTAAACTCGAGGGCTGCGAGTTTTCCTGTGTCAAATTTGGGGCATCGGTCGACTTTGGCGCTATCGTGCGCGGCTACGCCCTTGATCGGATGGCCGACATGCTCGAAAGCAGCTGGGGTATTCATCGTGCTCTGCTGATGGCCTCAGGCAGTATCACGCTGGCACTTGATCCGCCTGGTGATTCCGTGGGCTGGCGTATCGGCGTCGGCGCACATGAGGAAATCAAACTGTGTCGTTTTGCTATGGCGAGTAAGATGGCGGACCCCTCTCGTGCTAATATCATCGACCCGCGCACCGGGCAGGCCGTCTCCTTGATTGCTCCCATTCGGGCGATCGCCACGTCGGCCATTGAGGCCGAAGGCCTAGCGGCTGCGGGCTGCGTGCTCCCTCTGGCGGAGAGCGAAGAGTTTGTAAACCGCGGCTGCAGTCGCGGGCTATGGCTGCCAGATGGTTCTAAATTGGGCTCGGCGACCTACTTCGAGGTGACCGAGCGCCCTATCTCGGATCCGATCAGTTGATCAGGGCCGCGATATCGTCCAAGAGCTTGGAGCGATTGTCGGAAAAGATGAAGGTGTCGGAGTTGAGTCGACGAAGTGAGGCCTGCAGTACTTCTTTGGGCGGTCGGCGATTCTGCATCAGGCGCCGCAGGTAGGTTTCTAGGTCGGCGGAGATTTGCGCATGCTCGAGCTTCAGGCGGACGATTTGCATCAGGATTGCCTGATTGGTTTCATTCTGAAGATGGGCTTGGATGAGCACGTCGTTAGCTTCTTCAAAGTGCCGGGCAGTGATGAGTTTGCGGCTCGCAGAGATGAGGACTTGAGGTGGAACGTTGCGATTCTGCAGAAGTTTCTGGAGATTAATGGAGCCGATGTCGGCCTGCCCATCGGCGAAGTAAGCGATCATGCGTAAGGCCTCGAAGGCGATGCGGGTCTCCGTGAGCCACTGTTCCCTCTCGGCGCGCTTGTAGAGCTCGTCGACTAATTGAATCGTTTCACGAGGCCGGTTGGCATTGAGCAGGCATTCGACGTGCACGAGCGTGAAACGGACGCGGTTGGGAAAGCGTTTTGCTTCAGCCAGTTGCTGTAGGCGGAGTGTCAAGCTGGGCTCGGCGGTGTCATTGCCGAAGCGACTGAGGTCGAGCATCGCTTGCTCCTGATTGCCGAAGCGGGCGATAATTTTCTCGATCAAGCTTTCCCGCTGGGCCCGATTTTCTGGGCCTGGCATCAGGTAGAGCGATTGAATCAGCGGGGAGGGTTTATCTGGCGCGTTAATCGCTAGGAGGGCGAGGCAGTCCTGAGCGGCGGTGAGCCGGCCCATCTCCTTCAGCCAGGTGGCTTTAATTTCGAGTAGGCGTATGGCGGAGGAATTGGCGGCAAGGGCGAGGTTGAGCTGCTCTAAGGCGGCGGTGCGTTCGCCCGTTTCCCAGAGGATCTGGCAATGGAGTAAATAGCCTTCGGCGGTCAGGGTGAGTTGGTAGGCTTTGACTAGTCGGCTGGCTTCGCCGAAATTACCACGCAGGAAGTTGGCCTGAGCGGCGGCAATCTGCAGGTCTTTCTTAATCTCCGGAGCAACCTCTGGGTCGTCCATGTATTGATTAGCCGTAGTGATGATGCGCTGATCTTGATCCAGCATGAAGCAACGCTGGAGGTAGATGCGGAAGTGCTCCCGGTCTTGCTTGGCGAAGATCATCGAGTCTTCGAGGAGCTTATAACTATCCAATGGACGATTAAAGGCGAAGAAGAGGTCCGCGCAGAGCCGTTGGGCCTCCAGGTCCGTCGGGCGGAGGCTGGAGCCGGTGCCGATATATTTGGCGAACTCGGCGTAGTCCTGCCTGGTGAGTGCAGCCTTGGCGATTTCGATGTAAAATTGCCCTTTACGCTGAAGGTGGGCGATTCGTCCATAGCCTTCGGCCGCATGGATGATTAAAGCTAAGTCGCGACGGCGGATGGCTTCCTTGCCGCGGAAAACATTACCCACGGAGTTGGCAATCGTGTCCGGAAAGTACAGGTACATATCGGCCCGCCGCGTCGTCGCGATGCCGTTCATATATTTCTGATTAAATAGGTAGAGCTCCGCGGTGACCACCCAGAGGCCCGCCAGGAAAATCGGGAGGAGCAGGCAGACTCGGCCCCAAGCTAGCCGGTAGCGGCGATCTTTATAGCCGACGATATCCACGATGACCATGCCCAGCAGGATGCGCTGGGTGGACCGGGAGTATTGCCCTTGGCCGTAGACATAGTGGGGGTCCGATGACATGCCTTCACCGATGTTCCCTGTCCGCTGGTGGCGGGCAAGTGTGGAGTGGCGTTCAGCGGAGCAGACGGGCGGCGGCCGAGGCTTCGGAGGCCTTGGGCAGGCAAACCTGTCCGAGGCAGACCACGTATCCCGAATCCGCCGGTGAAGGTAATAAAAACACGGGCCGATAGGGTCGCTCGTGGGGTGGGGTGGCGTGGCCGCCGAGCAGCTCCGCTCTAAATTCCGCCCAGTTATTCGCGGCCTTCACGGTGGCGTAGCCGAGTGCGTGGCGGACGATGCCATCGAGTGCGTGGGAGACTCCGTTGGGCACATTGCGCGAAAGCCCACCGTAGGCGGTGGCTAAATCCGCGAACCCATGGCCCCATCGTCCATCATCTTCCAAGCATTGCATCATGCCGAAGCCGTGGAGCAGGGAGGCGTTGCCAGAGGGGATTGCATTATCAAACCAATCCTTCTGGCGAACGGAAAGGTCTTCACGGTCCGCCGGCACAATGAAGTAGCCCACGGCATGAGGGTCGGCAAAACGATCCTTGGCGGCGTTTAGAATCAGGGAGGCGCGCTGTTGGTGGAGCGCGCCCGCGGCTGGATTTACCCAAGGCGCGAAAGCCGCTAAGGCTAGTTCGGCTTCGGCCATCCAGGCGTGATCGGCAAGGCCCGCTGGTAGGCTAGCCTTTTCGCCATGGGCGACACTCAGGAGATTCAGTCCGGGATTTTCCTTGGCCAGGATGGTCCAGAGTTTCGCTTCAGTCTGTGCGGCGAGCTCATACCAGTCTTTGCGATCCATGATCCAGCTGGCTTTGGCCAACCCGGTGATCACCAGGGCATTCCAGCCCAGCAGGTTTTTAGTATCACGTTCGGGTTGGGGTCGCCGGTTGCGTTGAGTGAGTAGCTTGGCCCGGGCGGCCGCAAAGCGGGTGCGCGTGGCGTGATCGCCGCGCAACTTGGGAATATTGGCGCCCTCGAAGTTGCCTTGGTCGGAAAGGCCGTAGGCTTGGGCAAAGGCAAAAGCGTCTCCCCCTAGGATCTCCGCGACCTCGGCGGACTTCCAGACGTACGTCGTCCCTTCTTCGTGGTCGGTGTCAGCATCGAGCGAGGCCGCGAATAGGCCGTTCTCCGTGCGCATTTCCCGGAGCATCCAATCGACCGTCTCGGCGCAGATATCCGCATACAGTGGGTCGCGGTAGCGGGCCCAGGCTTCAGCGTAAACGCCAAGGAGCTGGGCATTGTCATAAAGCATCTTCTCGAAGTGCGGCACGGTCCAGTCACGGTCCACGCAGTAGCGATGGAAGCCGCCACCGATTTGGTCATAAAGCCCGCCGCGGGCCATGGCACCGAGCGTGATGGTGAGGACGGCATCCATCCGGGTGGCGAGGGTGCG
>CAIKRN010000135.1 GCA_903829855.1 uncultured Opitutia bacterium | reverse complement strand
GGCACCGAATGACTCTCCTTTCTTTTTGACGAACCGCCGGGGAGTCCCATCGTCAACCGACTCAGGACAGTCCGATGGTGTAATGGTAGCACAGGAGATTCTGATTCTCCTTGTCTAGGTTCAAATCCTAGTCGGACTATTTCCTGAAAGCAAAAAGCCCTCTCACGAGGGCTTTTTTATGCCTGGCCACGGCGGCTTACCGGTCGTTCCAGAAGATGACGAGGTTCTTAGTCTGGCGGCCAGCGACGATCAGGTCGGGCTTGCCGTCGCCATTAAGGTCGGCGGCTTTGAAATCTTCGACGGCCGCTTCCTTGGTAGAGATGACGCTGGAGCGCCAGCTCTTACCGGCATCGTCGTTGGGGGTGAGCAGGCGGATGCCGGGATCCGTGCCGCGCCAGCCGACCATGAACTGATCCGAGCCGGTGCCGAGGAAGTCGGCGCAAGCAATCGCATGGCCGTCTTTGAAGCCATCGAGGACCTGCAGGCGGTTCCAGGTGCTATCGGAGGCCTTGGTGTAAATGGCGGAAGCGGTGCCGTGCATCGGTTCGACCGTGGCAAGGTAGGTTTGGCCGTTCGGCAGCTTGCCGTCGCGAACCTCGCCGGTGGCGACGTTCGTCATCTGGACGGCGGTCCAGCCTTCACCTTGGGCGGAATTAAACCAGAGGCCTTCCTTTGAGCCCGAGACGATTTGCTGAGCGGCACCAGGTGCCCAGCGGACTGGCTGCAGGTTATGCGTCATGTGGCTGACGTCATTGACGACACGTACCTTCCATTCGTCCTTGGGGTTGGCAGGCTTCTCGTAGGCGAGCATCTTGGCACCCGCGCCGGCGCCGGCTTTATTGCCGAGGCCGTGGAGCGGCTGGACGACTAAGTCCCAGCGGCCCTTCGTCAACTGGACCCACTGCATGCGGTGCACAGTGGGTTCGTGGTGGAGCTTCACGGCTTCCCATTTCTGGGTGCGGTCGGCCGGCGGGATGAGGTAGAACACCGCGCCACTCTTGACCGTATCGGAAGGATTCCAGCCGGCGCCGATGGCGATGGCACATTTACCAGAGCCGTCGATGTCCTGCGCGGCGACACAGACGTTATCCTCTTTGGTGAGGTTCTCGGCGATGACGTGCTTCTTCCAGTCAGGGTTATGATACCACTGCACCGTGTGCTGGTCGGCTAGAATGATGTCCGGCTTGCCGTCGCCATCCACGTCGGCGATCGCCAGGCCGTAGCCGATGCTGATCTTATCGATTTCCTGCATGCGGAACTTGGGCTCCGGTGCGGCGAAGGCGACGGAGGCGAGCAGGACGGCGAGGAGCGGGGTGGGCTTCATGCGGTCAGTAAGCCGCTTCACCGACCGCTGTCGAACCAGACTTCAGGCCGTGAGGCGCTCGAGGCACTCTGCATAGAGCGCCTGGGTCTTCTGGACGACATCAGCCGGCAGGGTCGGGCCAGGGGCGGTCTTGTTCCAGGGCTGAGTCTCTAACCAATCGCGGACAAACTGCTTATCGTAAGAAGGCTGGGCCCGGCCGGGCTGCCACGTGGTGGCCGGCCAGTAGCGGGAGGAGTCGGGCGTGAGGACTTCGTCGATGAGCACGAGTGAGCCATCTGCCGCGCTGCCGAATTCAAATTTCGTATCGGCGAGGATGACGCCCGCCTTGGCCGCACGCTCGGCGCCCATGCGGTAGAGCGCGAGGGAGGTTTCCTGAATCGTGCGGAAGACTTTTTCGCCGAGGATTTCACCGCAGCGGGCCCGGGTGATGGCCTCATCGTGGCCTTCGGCGGCCTTGGTCGAAGGGGTGAAGATCGGCTGCGGTAGTTTTGACCCGTCGAGCAGCCCAGCGGGTAGCGGGTGATCGAGGATGCCGCCAGTCTTCTGGTATTCCTTGAAGCCACCGCCGGCGAGATAACCGCGGACGACGGCTTCGACGGGGAGTGGGGTCAATTTGCGCACGAGCATCGAGCGGGCAATCAGGTGCTCATGGCCGTGCAGGGCTTTCGCCAACGCGTTGGCGTGATCCGGCACGAGGTGCGTCGGGAACACGAGGCGAGCTTGGTCGAACCACCATAGGCTAATCTGCGTGAGCAGGATGCCTTTGCCCGGGACGCCGTTGGGCATCACGACGTCGAAAGCCGAGAGACGGTCAGTCGCCACGATGAGGTAATGCGTGCCGAGGTCGAAGACTTCACGGACCTTGCCCTTCGCCTTGAGCGGGTAGGGCAGGCCAGTGACGGTCATCAGCGCTTCAGCGGGCAAGGGCGGCGTCTTCATCCTGCCACGGAGATAGGCGAGGGCGGGGTGGCAGGGCAAGGTGGTTCGTCGTTGAGGCGCCGGGCGTCCCGGTCAGCATCGGTTGCACTCGATGGAACTCTGCGACGCCCATTGCCACTACCAGTTCGCCGAGGTGCCCTACGCGGCAGTCGAGCAAGCCCGGCGGGATGGCGTTGGGCTGGCGATGATCAACGGCAGCGCCCCCTCCGACTGGGAAGACGTGGCCGCTCTCGGGCGGCGGGATTCACGCAATCTGCTCTCATTCGGGCTCCATCCTTGGGACGTGCCGACCGCGCCGGCGGATTGGGCGGAGCAGCTCCGGGCGATACTTCTTAAGAATCCTGCTGCGGGGGTCGGTGAGATGGGGCTCGATCGATGGGTAAAAGATTTCGACCCCGTAGCCCAGGAGCGGGCATTCCGTACGCAGTTGGCACTCGCCGTGGAACTGAATCGCGCGCTCACCATTCATTGCGTGAAGGCCATCGGGCCACTGATGGATATCCTGCGCACCTCAGTGTTGCCGCCGCGCGGGTTTTTACTGCACAGCTGGAATGGACCCGTTGAGCTCGTGCCCGAGCTCGCGCAGCTCGGAGCACATTTTTCTTTCAGCGCCCATCACCTTATCCCGCGCAAGGCTGACCTGCGGGCACAATTCGCCTCGGCGATTCCGCGGGAGCGCATCCTCCTCGAGACCGATGCGCCCGCGCTGTGTCCAGCGCCAGAGTTTCGGCGGCACGAACTTGCGCCCGCGGCTGACGGCACGGAACAGAATCACCCGTCAAACCTCGTGTCTAATAACCAGGAGCTGGCCCGCACGCTCGGCGTGACGGCCGAAGGATCGGCCGCCCTGACCGCGCAGAATTTCCGCCGCTTATTCCTGGGGGAGTAGGCAGAGGCGCAGGGCTTCGCCCGCGGCGGCGAGGCCGAAAGCGCCAGCCACATGCGAGGCCGTCCCGTAGCCCCATTCGCAATTCGGGTGCAGGTCTTCGCCTTCGGGAATCTCGCCGCCCGGCAGGCCT
>CAIKRN010000134.1 GCA_903829855.1 uncultured Opitutia bacterium | reverse complement strand
GGGCGAACACAAAGTCCGCCATTTTATGTTAAATATTACTCGCCCGACGGATCGACTAATCCTTGCCGGACCACGAACCGGACCAGGCCGGCCACGTCGCGCACCCCGAGTTTACGCATGAGATTAGCTCGGTGATTCTCGGCCGTCTTGATGCTGATGCTGAGGAACCCTGCCACCTCCTTGCTGCTGTGGCTCCGGGCGATCAGGACGGCGATTTCCCGTTCGCGGGGGGTGAGGAGGTCGATGACGCCGTCGGCATGCTGGGCGGGAGAGGCGAGGGCTTGGCGGACCGTCCGGCTGAAATCTTCATTGAACCAAGTGAGGCCGCGGGCGAGCGCGTCGACCCCTTTGCGCAGTTCTGACAGAGGCGAAGATTTATTGACGAACCCATGGACGCCTTCCTGCATCAGGGCGCGGATGATGTGCGGCTCCTGTTTCGCGGAGAAGATCAGCACGCGCATCTCAGGTAGATTGCGGCCCAGCCGGCGGAGTACCTCGATGCCACCGACGCCCGGCATCAGGACGTCGAGAATCAAGATGTCGGGCCGAAGGCGCAGTGCTTGTTCGACAGCCTTGGTGCCGTCCGAGGCGGTGCCCGCGACTTCGCAGAGCGGGAGATGCTGCACCATTTCGGCGACGAGTTCGCAGATGGCGGCTTGATCTTCGACGATGAGGACACGCTTCTTTGGGCCGAGCGGGTCGTGGGGCGTCAGCGCTGCGATTTTTGATTTCGAAGGACCTTCGGTGCGGGGACGGCTGATTCGGATTTTGCGCAATGGTGTCTTCATGGAATCAATACATGAGGTATCTCCAGAATTGTGCGGTTCAAATCAACGGTAAGACGATGAGGTTAATCACTCATGAATCATCGTAATGGCTGGGCCCTGTTGGTTAGTCTTATGTTGATGGCGACGCTGCTCGCCGTCGCCCTTTGTCTCGCGGGATTGGCAGGCGTGGAGATGCGTGGAATTAGTCATGCCTGTCAACGCACGCGACTGCGTGAAGGGGCGGAACAAGCCGCCCGGCGCGGTTTGGCGGAGTTGCAGGTGGCGGTCGGCCCTGATGCCGTGACTACTTTTAAAAGCTCAGACAAAATATTAAGGGCGCTGCGCGGAGGGGCGACCCCAGTGGATTTGCAGGGTGGCTGGGCAGAAGATGATTTGCGGTGGAGTTGGGAAGTGGAGGATCTTTCGCAAAGCTTTGACCTGGCCTCACGTCATGAAGCAAAGGGGCGGGCCTCGACTTGGGCGAAATCATCGACGGGTCGGCAGCGACTGCCGCTGGCTTTACCCGAGGAGGCGCTGACGCCTTGGCAACAAGTTGCACTCCAAGTGGGGGATGAGGTAATGTTTCGAGAGGCGGCTAGATCACCCCTATCGGCGGGACTTTCCTTTCAGAGCAAAACATTATTAACGGACCCGGTACGCGGGGGGTGGCGCAAAGATCTCGCGGATATATCGGTGATGTCGGCGGAACTTGGGCCGCAGCTGACGGCTCTGCTCAATCGTCGTGAATTGGGCGCGGAGGCGCGGCAGGGATTCCCGATGCTGCGTTGTGCGGAAAGCGGACGACTCTGGTCACACCTGCCGATGCTTGTCGATTTTCGGTTAAGTATGGGTTTTTTTAATTCACGTTCGGACGGTCGACATCGCCTGCGCTTTCACGGTGGTGGCATGGTGTGGAATCCGTCCTCCGTGCCGGCATTGGCGGGTCCGCTCGGCCGGATGTTCTTGGTGGAACTGGACGGATGTCCGGAGGTGACCGTTAAAAACCTCGATTCGGGTTCTGGTTTTACGGTAAACCTTGATGATTGTCCCCAACAGGATTTTGGCTTCATCCGCCAAGGACCGCGCGAGAAGGGGCTATGGTGCTGGATGGATGTGGCGGACCCGGATACCTGCGGGATGTCTGGTCGCGGTCTCTTGGCTGGTGAGGCTTATGCGTTTCTGAATCCGCTGCCGGAGACCCAGCCGCAGGGATTGTCACGCATTTTGACGGATGAGACGTGGCGAATGGAAACGCAGCCGCACGGGTCGACCTGGCAGCGGCCTTCTCCGGCGGTTTTTCTCCCGCGAGACCGCATTGAAATCACGGTTCGATTTAGGGAAAAACTCACGCTTAGGTTGCGACCCGCCCTGGGCGACCCGAGTAAAGAATCACTCATTGCCGATTACCCGTCGGCCCCCGTCATTACTTTCGAGAACATCAGCTTTCCCGATTTCACGATCAACACCATTGGCGAAGATTATTCACGCGAAGATAGTTCAGGGTATGTGATTGATGAGCGTCGGGCTTGCCTCCGCTTCAAACTCCGTCCGCGGTCAATGACGCAACTTTGGTCGGATGGCCTGGCGTTGGCACAGAGAGATCACTGGGACTTTGATCTTCCTGCCGACGCCGCGGAATGGGTGGTTGATCACCCTTTGCTGGCGGCGCTGGATGTGAGTGATTTCGACAGGATGCCCCTCATGGGGGCGCTGTGGGATGTAATTCCGAATCGACATGAGGCACGTAAGCTCGGGGCCTTCTCCGGGGTGAGATTGAGGGAGTTGCCGATACGGCCGTTGATCTCGCCGGGTGTTTTGCGGCGACTCGAACCGAATGGCGGCAGAGGTTGGGTGGAGCGGCTTGATCAGTTCTACGCTTCAGCGCCTTTACTTACTCCGGAAGCAGGGGTGAGCTCACATCATCCGTGGCTGTTTCCTGGGCCGACGCCGATGGTCATGGGGGCATTTAATGTGAACAGTCGTAATCCCGATGCGTGGGCGGCGTTTTTGGGGGCCGCGGCGGGCAAATGGACGGCGGATGGCGGCGGCCCTTTTGCGGCCGGAGTGCTCGCTGGGCCGATCTTTTTCACCCAGCCGGGTGGGGCGGGGTGTGCCAAGTGGGGAGTTGGAGTTCAGATGGATTTAGCGGACGCCGAATTGGCATCATTAGGATTCGACGACCGTGATGCCTTGGCCTCGCAGCAGGGCGTAAGGCAAGTCGCACCCGAAAGCCTCCGGCGACTGGCGGAAAAAATCGTCGAGTTGCAAGCAACCCACGGCTATCCATTTCGCTCGTTAGCCTCGTTCACGCATTCGCAAATTCTCGACCACGCCTTGGTGGCCGTGGGCATCAACGAGGCGGTCTCCCATGCCTCTGGCCATGCGCCTGTCATTATTAATGCGGACGATTTACTAGAGGCGTGGGCACCTTTGCTGACGGTGCGGGGCGATACTTTCAAGGTTCGGGGTCGGGCGGAATCTTCGCGGGGAGGCGTTTGGGTCTGCGAATATGTGGTCCAGCGCGTGCCCACGGAGCATGCAGTCTCCGCCTGCGGGCGGCGCTTTATGATTATTTCGGCACGGATTCGTAACCAGTGAAGGTGGCGAGAACTTGACTGACAGGCAAAAGGGTCAAGATTGGGAGGTATGGAATCTAATCCCTTCATTGTGGCTGACGCTCCGGCTGCCGATCGTGCCGCCTTCTTCCGTCGCACCTACGGCCTCGTGGCCATCGGCTTCGCCGCCTTCGCGGCCTTGCTGGCGATCTTCTTCGTCGGATTCGACCGGCACAGTGGTATCGCCTTTGCGTTGTTCGCCGCTCTCGGATCTTTGGTCAGTTCGTTGGGCAGCTGGAGCATCTTGCTCGTCATGCTCGCTTTCTGGGGGGCGACCACCGTCGCCCAGTCTTTGGCCTTTAACCGTGCGTCCCGCAGCTCCCAGTATGCCGGCCTCGGACTCTACGTGGTGCTTGAAGCCCTGATTTTCGTCCCGCTGATTGGCTATGTCATTCTCTCCACTAAGGGTAATGCTAGCAGCGTGCTCGTCCCGGCTGGCATCGTCACCGGCGGCATGATCGCGGGCCTTACGGCTTTGGTGTTCATGACGAACCTAGATTTCTCCTT
>CAIKRN010000133.1 GCA_903829855.1 uncultured Opitutia bacterium | reverse complement strand
TTGGACCGAATCGCATGCGGCCATCTTGCGAAGGGCGTCAGGAGTTCAACGTAATTGGCGGAGTAGAAACACCCTAGTATCTGCTGGCGTGGTGAACGGCTGCGAAGCAGAGGTAGAAGGTAGGGGCGCGACGGCGTCGCGACCGTTCGTAAGGAGAGTATCAGAGAGTCGGGCGAGTCATCCGAACTACATCATCAGTCCGCCCACGGACGCCACGCAGTGGCGCCCCTACCCTGGAGGCGCCCCTACCCTGGAGGCAGACTAGGGCAGCACGCGGTGCTGCCCCTACCCCAGAGACAGCTATGTCGTGACGCGGTCCCGACCCTACCCAAGGCAACCCATCGATTCAGTCCTCTATCTGTCCTTCGCGACTTCGGTGCGGGCCTTCGCGAGGACGTCGGCGAGCTTCACTTCGGCGCCGCCCTGGCGTTTGCTCTCATCGGCGGCTTCCATGAAGGTATAAAGTTCGAGCGTCTCTTCGGCAGAGACCTGCGCCTTGCCCGTGCGAAACATCTTCACCACGGAGACGAGGAGGACTTCGTAGCCATCGAACTTGCCGATATCGGCCTCACCCTTTTCGCCGATGGCTTTGCCTCCGTAGGGTCCGCCCTTAGCTTTACGGTCGGCTTCGCGGAAGATACCCACGCGGCCGTTGCCCCAATTGCCGGTGACCTGAATCATGCCTTCCGGAGTCTTGTCGCGCTTCACCGAGATGCAGCCCGTACCCATGACGGTGTAAAGGCTTTCGCACCCGTGGACGCCGTACCAATAGAGATCAGGGTGGTGCGGCTCGAGGCTGGCCGGGCTGGTCGCAATGGCCGACTTCACTTTACCGATGGAACCTTGAGCAACCGCCTGCGTGCTGGCGGCGTAGCGGAGGGAGGAAGAGCAGAAGTAAACTGCGCCGGCTTTCTTAGCCGCTTCCTGAATGCGGATCACATCGGCGAGCGAGCCCGCGATTGGCTTGTCGATGAAGACGGGCTTACCGGACTTAAAGACCGGGAGCACCTGCTCGAGGTGGACGCGGCCGTCGTTGGACTCGAGCATTACGAAGTCGACGTCGGCGCAGAGCTTTTCGATTGAATCGTAAACCTTGACGCCCATCGCCTCGAGCTTCGCCGTGTAGTCGGGCACGTGCACCGTGCTCTCCGGGATGTCTTTGCTGCCTTGGGCGAAGGCAGCCGTCACGCGGAAGCCGGCGAACTTGGCCGCATCGGCAGGATTCTTCGGGCCCTTATTAAAGACCGTCGTGAACGCCACGACGTGCGAGGTATCGAGGCCGATGATACCGATGCGCTTCGGGGCGGACGACGTTGCGGCGCAGCCAGAAAGAAGGATGAAGCCGAGCGCAAGGGCGATCGAACGGAGCAGACGAAGCAGGGGCATGCCCATGAATTACACCTACGCGCTGAACCTTACAAGCCCACGGGCCAATGGTTAACGCAGGACTTCGAGCAATTGATACGCCAGCTGCGCCATCACCAAGCCCAGTACCGTCCAGAGCACGCCCGTCACGCGGTCGACCATGCGAATCGTGGCGGGATCCTTCAGGTGCACGCGCAAGCGATCACCGAGAAAAGCATAGAACGTCATCACGGATAATTCTGAGCCCAGGGTGCAGAGCAGAAAGATACCCGTCGTCGACCAAGCGAACCGGTTCGACGGAACTTTTGCCGCCGTGATGATGAACATCATCCAAGGGATGGTCTTCGGATTAGAGAAATTGACCCACGCGCCACGGAAGAAAAGCCGCAGCGGGCCGGCCTCGAGGGCGGCACCCTCGGGTAGACTCGAACGCGGGCGCAATAAATGGGTCGCGCCGAGGTACAGGAAGTAGGTCGTCCCAGAGGCCGCGATGAGGAAGTGGCCAGACGGGAAATGCTGCGTGAGCCAGAGCATGCCGAAGAGCGATAGGAACAGGTGCGGCGTCTCGCCAACCGCGAGTCCCAGCGTGTGCCAGAAGGCACGACGCTGGCCGTAGCGGAGGGACGTCTCGATCGTCGACAGCGCCGCCGGCCCGGGCGAGAGGCTCGCGAGCAGGCAGGAGCCGATAAGCAGACCGATATCCATCCGCGCTTAGCGGAGCGACTTCTGCCAGCGGGCGATCTCGCGGGCGACGGCCTTGGGGCCGGGCATGCCCGTATTCTCGCGCGCGGCGAAACCACGCTGCAAGCTGAAGACTTCGCGCCAGCCCTTTGTGAATGCCTTATCGGCGGTCAACGCAGCGGCATCGGAAACCTTATCGAGTGGCACGCCGGATTTCTCAGCGAGGGCGACGAGGCGGCCAACCGCATGATGGGCGTGGCGGAAAGGCATCCCCTTGCGGACGAGCCAATCGGCGAGGTCGGTGGCGAGAAGCGCGGGATCCGAAGCGGCGGCAAGGCAA
Organism: uncultured Opitutia bacterium; assembly: GCA_903829855.1. GTDB lineage: Bacteria > Verrucomicrobiota > Verrucomicrobiia > Opitutales > UBA953 > UBA953. The sequence goes on along the minus strand of CAIKRN010000133.1, from coordinate 6,716 downwards.
CGGGCCCGGTGGAACTTCGTGCCTGCCAGCGTGGCATCGGCCACGGCGACGGAGAGGATGAGTTGATCCGCGGCGTCGAAGAGCGGCGGCTTATCATCCTGCAGGTCGCGATTATACGTGAGCGGCAGGCCCTTCGTGAGCGTGAGCAGGTGGGTGAGCGAAGCCTGGAAGCGGGCGGCCTTACCCCGGAGGAGCTCCATCGAGTCAGGGTTACGCTTCTGCGGCATCAGCGAGGAACCCGTCGAGAACTCGTCGGGCATGCGCGCGAAGCCGAACTCCGCAGAGGACCAGAGGACCATGTCCTCAGCCAGGCGTGAGAGGTGGACGCCGCAGAGCGCTGCGGCGAAGCAGAACTCCGTGGCCGGATCGCGGTCGGCGACGGCATCCATCGAATTGGTCGTCACCTGCGGGCGGCCCTTCGCATCGACGAAGCCGAGCAGCTTCGCCGTGAGTTCGCGGCGGATCGGGAGGGTCGTGCCGGCGATGGCGCCGGAGCCGAGTGGGCACCAATTGGCCGAGGCCTTAGCGGCGGCGAGGCGCGTGCGGTCGCGACCGAACATCTCGGCGTAGGCGAGCAGGTGGTGGGCGGCGGAGACTGGCTGGGCGCGCTGCAGGTGCGTGTAGCCCGGCAGGATGACGTCGGCATTGGCCGCGGCGAGTTTCACCAAAGTCTTGAGCAGCGACACCAAGGCCGCATCAGCGGCATCGCACTGATCCTTAATCCAGAGACGGACGTCGGTGGCGACTTGGTCGTTACGCGAGCGGGCCGTATGGAGTTTGGCGGCGGCCGGGACGCGCTTCGTCAGCGCGCTCTCGATGTTCATGTGCACGTCTTCGAGTTCGCGGCTCCACTTGAATTTACCGGCGACGATTTCCTTCGCGATGGCATTGAGACCCCCGAGGATCGCATCGCGCTCCCGCTTGGTCAGGATACCCACTTGGGCGAGCATCGTGGCATGGGCTTGGGAACCCCGGATATCTTGGGCCCAGAGACGGTGGTCAAAAGAGACGGATTCTCCGAAACGGAGCATTAATTCAGCGGGGCCGGCGGAGAACCGACCGCCCCAGGTTGCCTGTGCTTTCTGCCGTGCGGACATGAGCAAGCAATGCCCGCGGAACGGTGGGCAGGCAAGCAAGGATGCTTAGCGGGAGGCGGAGGCGGGCGGAGCAGGCGTCGCCGGCTTCGGGGCCGCGAGGCCACGGGCACCGTCGATCCGAATCACAATCTCACCAGACTCGGCGACGCCCATGCGTTCGCGAGCTTGGTCGCGCACGAATTCTGGGTCGCGGCTAAAACGATCAAGGTAGCGGCCCGTCTGATCGCGCGTGCGCTCGACGGCCGTGTAAGCCTTTTCTTTTTGATGCTCGCTGGCGCGCAGGGCCTGCAAGCGCTCAGTCTCATCGCTGTAAGTCGACCAAGTCAAAGCGACCACCGAGCAGAAGGCGATGAACGAGGCCCACAGGAACATATTCTCCATCTGAGGGTTTCGGGATTGCGGCTCGCTTTCCATGACGACGCCCGAAGTGAAAGCAGAAATTAACTACGGGGCGAGGGGAAAATCACCGACTCACTTCACCGCCTGCTGAGCGGCGGCCGCCAGCGAACCGCTGAACTCCATGAAGCCCCAGACGATGACGCCCGTGACGGACACATAGAGCCAGACCGGGAAGACCCAGCGGACGAGTTGCTTGTGCTCCGCGAGGCGATCCTGCTTGGCGAGCCAGACGGCGCGGAGGACGAAGGGGGTGACCAGGATGGCGAGCAGGATGTGCGGGAAGAGGATGATGTAATACAGGAGCTTGTCCCAAGTCAGGCCGACCTCCGGGCGGTAGAGCACGTTGGTCTTATGCAGGGCGACCCACAGGTGGACCTTCGAGGCCAAGTAAAGGGCCAGGAAGAGGGCCGAAGTGACGACCGCCCAGCCCATCGCCTTACCGTGGCCGGCCCGATCCCCGGCCTTGATGCGGAAGACGCCGATGAGCAGGAAAACCGTGGCGAGGGCGTTCAGAGCGGCAACACCGCGGGAAAGGAGTTCAGTCGTGGAAACCATGGTGCTTAAAAGACAGGGAGGGGGCGAAAAAGCAAACCTCCAGCCCCGCTTAACCTTCCCTTAAGGGGGCATCTGCTAACATATTGGTCAAATCCCATGACCCCCGTACGTTCCCTCATTACCATCCTCCTCGGGAGCCTCGCCGCCAACCTGGTCGGGGCCGAAACCGCCAAAGGTCCGGCGTTGAATCCCGCGGACGCCCAGCCGCCCGCCCAGAACAAAGTCACCATCACCGTCAAAGGTGAGAAGCGCATCATCGAATCGAACGGGATCCCGGACCATAAAGTCTCCAAGTTCCCGAACCGCGGGAACCCCAACGCCATCTCCGAGCAGAAGTATCACCTCGAAGTGCCGGCCAACCCCAAGCCGCTCGAAGGGGGCGCGACCGGGCGGATGATGTCGGCTTGGGGCGTCGCCCTGAACGGCGTGGTCTTCGATCCGGGCACCGCCGAAGTCTATAACGACGGCGACCGTAGCAACCCCTGGCACTACGAGGCGCTCATGAGTAACACCGAGATGGGTACCACGCCGAGGATTAAGACCGGCCTCGGGCTCGACCAGAATCATGGCCATGTGCAGCCCAACGGCGCCTACCATTACCACGGCCTCCCCACCCTACTCGTGGAGCGACTCTCTGGCGGCGAAAAGAAAATGACGCATGTCGGCTGGGCCGCGGACGGCTTCCCCGTCTACGCCATCCTAGCACCCACGGACCCCGCTGACCCCAAGAGCCCCCTCAAGGTCATGAAGAGCAGCTATCGCTTGAAGACCGCCGAGCGCGGGGGCGACGGCAAGGAAAGCCCGACCGGCAAGCCCGACGGCTCCTTTAGTCTCGATTACGAATATGTCGCCGGCTTGGGCGACCTCGACGAGTTTGGCGGGCGCACGGGCCTCACGCCGGAATTCCCTAAGGGCACTTATTACTATGTGCTCACCGAGGATTACCCCTTCATCCCGCGCAAGTTCAAGGGCACGCCCGACCCTTCCTTCAGTAAGCGCAATATGGACCCGCACTCCAACCTCGGCGGCCAAGGCGGTCCCGGAGGTAAAGGTAAGGGCAAGAAAGGCCCGCCCCCGGGTGGTTTCGGCGGCCCGCCCCCCGATGGCCCGCCCCCCGAAGGCGCCCCTAAATAAGCCGACAAAAAAGGCCTCCGTCACGGGAGGCCTTTTTTATTTATCTTAAGACGGAAGCCTCAGGCACCCTGCTTCGGGTCATACTTCTTCTGAGGTTCCTCGGCGGGCGTCGTTTTAGGCGACGGCGACGGGGAGAGCGGGAAGCCTGGAATCGAGAAGCCCTTACCCTCCACGATTTTCAGGCGGCGGCGAAGATCTGGGGGCATCGCCTTTAGCTGCTCTGGCGTGGTCACCTCGCCATCGAAGAGCGTCTTGCCGTCGGCATCCTTAATCACCGCGTGCTTCTTGCCGTCTTTCGTCTCCAGCGAAACCGTCCCTTCGCCATCGGAGGCGACCGAGTTGGAAGTCGACGATGCGCCGTTGCCGAAACTGAACGAGAACGAATGGGAGGAGGACGAACCCGAGGGCGGGGCGACGGCCAACGCATCGGCGGCGGGGGCCTGAGCGCGGGCGCGCGGAGCGGGTGCGGACGGCATTAGACCAGGAGAGAAGCCGAGGTCCTCAAGTTGCTTGCGAATGCCAGGAGGTAAGCCCTGAAAAGCATCGGGGCCGATCGTGATGGCCTGACTAGGCCCGACCTGCACCGCGGAGCCGTTGGGGTCGATCTCGATAGCATTACCATTGATGATCACGCGACTGCGCCCCGGCGCAGCGGCCTTGGCGGCGCTGTTCGCTTGCGGGCTGGCATCCTTACGCAAGGCGGGGGCTTCGGACCGGGCGACTTGACGCGTGCCGAGTTTCAGTTCGATTAACTGTGGCTCCGCGCCGCGCAGGAGGGTGAGCTTCACCTTATCACCCGGCTGGTGCGTGCGCACCAAGGCGCGGAACTGCTCGGCATTGAAGAGCACCTGGTCGTCGAGCCGCGTGAGGATATCACCCTCTTCGACCTTACCGAACGAAGGGCCGGACGGATCGATGAAGCCGACCTGCACGCCCACGCCGTCGGCGAGACCGGCGACGGCTTGCGCAGCGCGGCTACCGACATTCAAACCCGCGTAGGCGACGGCTTCCGAGGAGGCCGTGACGCGCGTACCGGGAGCGGTCTTCGGCTCCGCGGCGAGCGGAGCGACCAGGCCGGCGAGCAGGAGCATGTGGAGGGGAATCTGGCGGAACGTATTCATAAGTTTATTTTAGAGTGAGCGGCGCGGGCGGGCGGATTTGTTCAGTTGGTCTCGAGCGGCAGGAGGGCGAACTGATCGTTCGGGCGGTAATTAATCAGGCGGGTGTTACTGCGGGGATCTTCCCAGCGGGTCGTATCATCCCAGCGCACGCGGACCGGGCGGACGAAGGAACCATCGGCGAGTCGCACGGGGCGGTAGAATTGCACATCCGCCGGGGACTGATCGGCCCGGACTAATTGATACGAAGGAGCCTCAACCTCGCCCCGGAAGCCCAGGAAAAGGAAAGCGGCCACGAACACCGCGGCGAGGGCGGCGAGACCCGCGGACCAGGCGATGATTGGGCCGCGGGCAGAGACCGGCGCATCGAGGTCGCGGGCAAGGCGCGCGAGTACGGCCGGTCCGGGCGGACGCGGGCGGAGAGCGGCGAGGGCCTGTTCGAGATCGTGGTCGGGGTCAGTCATGGGTGCGGACGGTGATGTGTTTGCGCAGGGCCTCCATGGCATAGCGCCACCGCGAGGCCGCGGTGTTTGGAGAAATCAAAAGTTGTTCGCCGATCTGATCAAAAGTCAGGTCACCCCAGACCTTGAGCACCACCACCTCGCGCTGTTCGGGTGGGAGCAGCTTGAGTGAATCAGCTAAGGACTGCAGGCGCGGGTCGGCTTCGGGCTCGAACCAGGACACCGTCTCCATGTCCGCGCCGACGGCTTGCTCCCGGACGGAGCGGCGATCCGAGCGGCGCAGCAAATCTAGGGCCGCGCGGCGAATCGAAGTCACCACGAGGGCGTTCGGATTGCCAGGAAGGTGACGTTGATGTTTCCAAAAGCGTACAAATGCCTCCTGCACGACATCATCGGCATCGGCCTCGCTCCGGGTCCATTGGCGCGCAATGAGCCGGAGCCGGGCACCGTTTTCGGCGAACCAGGCCCGCCAATCCTGATCGGCGTGGGCATCGGACATTGCGTTGTTATTTAAGGAGCGTGGCGGGCAGGCGATTTTGTCTACCTGACTTGAATACTGGGAGGGGGGAGAAAATCGTCAAAGCAGTTGCGAACTCGCCACTCCCTATCTAACTCCCCCAAAGATGGCCGCCCCCCTTCCCTCTCTGCCTAAAAGCGGCTTCTTCCGTGCCTTAGTGCGCTGGTTTGATGCGGACTATATCCCCGAGGGTGTAGCCGTCCTCCAGCAAGGCCCTAAGCGGGTGGATTGGGTGCGCTCCATTCCTTTCCTCATTCTGCACCTGGGTTGCCTCGGGGTCATTTGGGTCGGCGCCAGCCCCATTGCCGTCTGGACGGCCGTCGGCCTTTACTTCTTCCGGATGTTCGCGATCACCGGCTTCCTGCACCGCTACTTCTCGCATAAGACCTACTCCACCTCGCGGGCGTTTCAATTCGTGATGGCCATCTGGACCGGCACGGCGGTGCAACGCGGCGCCCTTTGGTGGGCGTGCACGCATCGACACCACCATCTCCATTCCGACGAAGAAGAGGATAAGCATTCACCTGTGGTCGACGGCTTTTGGTGGTCGCACATCGGCTGGATCACTTCGAAGAAGAACTTCCCCACCGACTACAGCAAGATCACCGACCTCGCGAAATACCCCGAGCTCGTGTTCTTGAATCGTTTCGACATCCTCATCCCCGTGCTTGCGGGCGGCGGCCTCTACGGAGTGGGCGCGTGGCTGGCGGCCCACGGCTACAACACTACCGGGGCCCAGATGCTTGTCTGGGGCATTGTCTCCACCGTCGTGCTTTTCCACGGCACCGGCTGCATTAACTCGCTCGCGCACGTCTTCGGCTCCAAGCGCTTCAAGACCACCGGCGACGAATCACGCAACTCGCTCATCCTCACGCTCATCACCTTGGGCGAAGGCTGGCATAATAATCACCACCGCTACCAAGCCACGACCAAGCAGGGCTTCTATTGGTGGGAATTCGACCCGACTTACTATGGCCTGAAGGTGCTTTCATGGACCGGGCTGATTTGGGGACTCAAAGGCGTGCCGGACTCCGTCTACGCCGAAGCCGAGCGGACGAAGGCTGAAGCCGCGGCGCAGCGTGCGTGAACGCATCGCCATCATCGGCTCTGGGATCGGTGGGCTAGGTTGCCTGCGGTTCCTCTCCGCGCACCACGACCTCACCGTCTTCGACCAAGATGCCCGGCCCGGAGGCCACGCGCACACCATTGACGTGGGCGAGCCCGGGACTGGGCGTGCGCTGCCCATGGACACTGGGTTCATGGTATTCAACGAGGTCACCTACCCTCACCTCTGTCGGCTTTTCAAAGAACTCGGCGTGAAGCCCAAGCCCACCTCGATGTCCTTTGCGGTGCGCCACGACCCCACGGGGCTCGAATGGTGCGGCACGTCGTTCGACCACCTTTTCGCCCAGCGGAAAAACCTGTTCAGCCTACG
>CAIKRN010000132.1 GCA_903829855.1 uncultured Opitutia bacterium | reverse complement strand
GATTGTTAGTGGCCTCGATGAGGCCGTCGCCCACATCGAAGGCTACGGTTCCCACCACTCTGATGCGATTATCACAGCGGACGAAGCCGCGGCCCGGTCTTTCCTGGCCCAAATCGACAGCGCCTGTGTCTATTGGAACGCTAGCACCCGCTTTACGGATGGGGGCGAGTTCGGCTTCGGAGCCGAAGTCGGCATCTCCACGGACCGCCTACACGCCCGTGGACCTATGGGGATTCGTGAATTGACCACCTGGAAGTTCGAAATCGTTGGCCAAGGTCAGGTTCGAGGCTAATTCGGTCGGTTTTCCGTTTGACAGACCCCCTGCCGGAAACCTTTGTTACCCTTCCTTTTGGCTACCGGGGTGGTAGCTCAGTTGGTTAGAGCGCCGCACTGTCACTGCGGAGGTCGCGAGTTCGAGTCTCGTCCATCCCGCCAGCCAAAAGGGTTACTTTCTGATCGGTTCGCCGGTTTGGAAAGGGCTGGCTGGATGGCGTCACCCGACCGACGCCCATCCCTTGCCCGACTGTGTATCCTTTTTGCTTCCCCCTCTCCCCTGAGTGGACAGAAATCAGTCATCTCATGAGCAAAAAAGTCCTAATCATCGGTGCGGGCGGCGTGGGCAACGTCGTCACCCATAAGTGCGCCATGGCGACCGAGTTCTTCTCGGAAATCATGCTCGCCTCCCGAAACGAGAATAAATGCAAGGCCATCGCCGCCGACGTTAAGGCCACCACTGGTCGCACCATCCGCACGGCCGCCGTCGATGCCGATGACGTCAAAGCCACCGTCGCCCTCATCAAATCTTTCGGCGCCGACCTCCTCATCAACGTCGCCCTACCCTACCAGGACCTTCACCTGATGGACGCCTGCCTCCACGCCGGCATCCACTACGTCGACACCGCCAACTACGAACCACCCCACCTCGCGAAGTTCGAATACTCCTGGCAGTGGGCCTATCGCGAACGCTTTGAGAAGGCCGGCCTGATGGCGCTCCTTGGCTCCGGCTTTGACCCCGGCGTGACCAACGTCTTCTGCGCCTACGCCCAGAAGCACCTTTTCGACACCATCGAGACGATTGACATCATGGATGCCAACGCCGGCGACCACGGCTACAAGTTCGCCACCAACTTCAACCCGGAGATCAATATCCGCGAAATCACGCAGCGCGGCCGCTACTGGGAGAAGGGTGAATGGAAGGAAACCGACCCGCTCTCCGTCAAATGGGTGTACGACTACCCCGTCGTCGGCCCCAAGGACAGCTACCTCCTCTACCACGAGGAACTCGAATCCTTGGCCATCAATATCAAGGGCCTGAAGCGCATTCGCTTCTTCATGACCTTCTCCGAGAACTATCTCACCCACCTACGCGTGCTCGAGAATGTCGGCATGACCCGCATCGACCCCATCGACTTCCAGGGCCACCAGATCGTCCCGATTCAGTTCCTCAAAGCCCTCTTGCCCGACCCTGCCTCACTCGGCCCGCGCACCAAGGGAAAGACCTGCATCGGTTGCGAAATCACCGGCCTCAAGGACGGCAAGCCCCGCAAGGTTTTCATCTACAACGTCTGCGACCACCAAGAGTGCTTCGCCGAAGTAAAGTCCCAGGCCATCAGCTACACGACCGGCGTCCCTGCCGCCATCGGCGGCGCGCTGGTCGCCAGCGGAAAGTGGCTCAAGCCGGGCGTCTGGAACATGGAGGAGCTTAACCCTGACCCCTTCATGGACGAACTCAACAAGCGTGGCCTACCTTGGCACGTCAAGGAACTCCCGGTCGCCTAAGAGGCACCGTGCAAGCCCGCCCAATCGGCGGGCTTTTCGTTTGCCCCGTTCGTATCCGCTCGCACTTTCAAGCCCGTGTCCGACGCCCTCACCGAAGCCTTCCGCAAGGTCGATCTGAGCCAGGTCCCCAGCCCGTGCCACGTGCTGCACCGCGGCCTACTCGAAAATAACCTCCGCATCCTGCGCTCCGTGATGGACCGCTCGGGCGCCAAGATTCTCCTCGCGCTCAAAGGCTTTGCTCAGTTCAGCGAAGCCAAGCTCGTCCGCAAATACCTCGCGGGCACCACGGCCAGTGGCATCCACGAGGCCCTGTTGGGCCGCGAGGAGTTTGGCGGCGAAGTCCACGCGTACTCTCCCGCTTTTAAGGACGAAGAGTTTGCCCACCTCCTCCGCGTCGCCGACCACATCTCTTTTAACTCCCCCTCGCAGTGGAAACGCCATAAAGACGCAGCCCTCGCCTCGGGTCGCAAAGTCTCCTTCGGGTTGCGCGTCAATCCGGAGCACGCCGAGGTCGACGTCGAACTTTATAACCCCTGCGCGGCCGGCTCACGACTCGGCACCCTCCGCTCTGAAATCATGTCTGCGGCCGACTTGGACGGACTAGAGGGGCTCCACTTCCACACGATGTGCCAGCAAGGCTCCGACGTACTGGAGCGCACGGTTGCGGCCTTTGAGGCTAAATTCGGCGAATTCATCCCGCAAATGAAGTGGGTCAACTTCGGCGGCGGGCATCACATCACCCGCGAGGGCTACGACCTCGATCGCCTCGTCCGAGTTATCACTGGATTCCGCCAACGCTGGGGCGAGCACCTCCAAATTTACCTCGAGCCCGGCGAAGCCATCGGCATCGGCACAGGCGTCCTCGTCGGGACGGTGCTCGACCTCGTGCACAACGGAGTAGACATCGCGATTATCGACGTCTCTGCGACCTGCCACATGCCCGACACGCTGGAGATGCCGTATCGTGCCGATATCATCGACGCCGATTTACCGGGCAAACTCCCGCACACCTATCGCCTCGGCAGCGTCACCTGCCTTGCCGGCGATGTCATTGGGGATTACTCCTTCGCGGCCCCTCTTAAAATCGGCCAAAGAATCGTGTTTTTGGACATGTCCCATTACACGTTCGTCAAGAACACGACCTTTAACGGAGTCCCCCTGCCCGCCATCGCTAGCTTCGATCCAGCGAGCGGCCAGACACAGGTGATTCGTAAGTTTGGCTACGCAGACTACAAGGGTCGCCTATCCTAACCGGGGTAGGCTCTTGACCCTTGGCGGTTTCAGGCAATAAATACCGCCATCAAATCCACATGAAGCCACGCGAAGTCATCCTTATTCTTATCGCGGCCGCCCTGGGTGGCATTGCCGTTGTCTCATGGAGCAGCGAAGTTGAAGTCAAAGCCGCAGCAGAAGAACAAAACACCAAGACCATCGCGACCCTGCGGGATAATGGAGCTAAGCTTGAACTGTATAAACGCGAAATCGAGCAAGCCGCCATCCGGGTGAAAGCCGCCCAGTCTTCTGAAAGTGCGGCCGTCGCCAAGGCCAACTCCACGATGAGTAGCTCCAAACAGGCCGCCCTCGACCTCAACAAGGCCAAGGAAGACCTCGCCAAGGCCACCACCAAGATTGCTGAGCTCGAAAAGATCCGCACCGAAGCCACCGCCCGGATCAACGAACTCACCACCGAGATCACCAACCTCCGGGATGGCTCCGACGTGAAGGCAGCCCTCGCCAAGCAGAAGAAGGCTGAAGCAGACCTCGAAGCCGCTTCTGTCGCTCTCCGTGACGCCAACATCAAAGCGGCGGCCGCCACGACCAAGCAGGCTGAGGCCGAAGAGGAAAATCGCCGCCTTCGTGACCAAGCCAAGGGTTCGGAGAACGCTTCGCCGAACTATCGCGCCCTCTGAGTTGATTGGAGGATGAACAAAAAGCCCGACCAGTTGGTCGGGCTTTTTGTTGGCTGGAGTTACCGCGGCGCCTCCTCTCCCGGTTAGCCTAGGGTTTATTCAGCCAGAGCCTCCGGCGAGATTTAGGGCGCCCCTTGAGCCGAATAGCGATCATCAGGAACGCCCATCGACGGACAAGACGACTGGGCTCGAGGAGAAGATGCAGGGTTACCCCACTCCTACCAACGCCCCCGGGTCGCCGTCACCCCGGCCCGCGCATTATCCCGCCTGCGGATTCTTGCCTCGAGCACACTGCGCTCGTTCCGCCCATCGACAGCAACTCGGGGGCCAAATGTGTCGCACGATTGGCCACCGAGGTAAGCGACGGACACGAAGCAGCCGCCCGGTGATGGGCGGCTGGCAGTGCGGGAATTCCCCAAATGAAGAGGGGCCGACTTGCGTCGGCCCCGGTATGAAGCGTTTTCCGGCGGGCAAGGGGCCCGCGGCCCGAGTTACCAGGCGAGCTGGGCGCAGACGCGGAGTTCGCGGACGGTCGCGCTGTTGCCCGGCACGGGGGAGGTGCCGAG
>CAIKRN010000131.1 GCA_903829855.1 uncultured Opitutia bacterium | reverse complement strand
GCGGGCACCCTCTCCGTCACCGATATCCGGACGCGTCGAGATGAGTCCCTTTACTGGGCGGCCATCCTCATTTCCAACACGCTTGGCACGGCCCTCGGCGATTACCTTGCCGATGATTCCGGCCTAGGCTTTGTCGGCGGGGCAATCGTCATCGGTGGCCTACTCGCACTCACCCTCGGTTTCCACTTCTTTAGCCGAGCCTCCAAGGTCACCCTGTTCTGGATCGCCTTCGTCCTCACCCGCCCGTTCGGCGCCACCCTCGGTGACGTGCTCACCAAGAAGCCCGCCGAAGGCGGCCTCAATCTCGGCACCCTGCCCGCCTCCGGAGTCCTTCTCGCCGTCCTCATCGCCGCGATTCTCTACAGCGACTACCGCGACAAGAAAGCCGCCGCCTAATTCCAGGCGCTCGCAGCTCATGGGGTAGGGGCAGCACCGCGTGCTGCCCTAGTTGCCTCTCTGTGTTCCCAACCGCCAACCGCTAACCGCATCCACCTCGCGACCCCGTCGCGCTGGGTAGGGACGGCTGTCCCCAGCCGTCCGTTAGCGGACGGACGCACGCACCTCGATCGAGTTCCTCTTCTCTCTCTCTGGTCAACGGCGGGTTGGGGACAACCCGCCCTACCTTGAGGCCACTACACAAAAAAACAATTAACCAAGAACGAAGAATACGCCTAGCGCTGCCTCTCTCCGGCCCTCCTGTCCTCGTGTCCTCTGGTCCTCAGGCCCTCGTTTACGCCCCTTGTCCCCGTGTCACCATGCCCACGTGCCCCCTCGAAGGCTCCGCCTTCGCAGGTTGAGGACAACCCGCCCTACCCAAGACAGCTTCCCCACCCATCAACCCTCGCGACTCCGCCGCGCCCACGCTTGCCTCCGCGCCCATCCACCTGCCAACATCTCCCCTCGTCGCTTGCGACTCCGCCTCCACCGTGTCTCTCACGACCTACTTACTTCTCTTCCTCGCCGCTACCGCCGCCGGTTGCATCGACGCCATCGCGGGCGGGGGCGGACTCATTAGCGTGCCGACCCTGCTAGCCGTCGGGATCCCTCCCCAACTAGCCCTCGGGACGAGCAAGGCCCAGAGTACGGTGGGGACGATGATGTCGACCTGGCGCTATGCCCAGGCTGGGCTGATCAATTGGACCGAGGTGCGCCTCGCGATGCTTGTCACCTTCCTCTCGTCCATCGCCGGCGCCTGGGTGCTCATGCAGACCAGCAATGGCATCCTTAAGCTCATCATCCCTTGGGCCCTCTTCGGGGTGGCCATCTACGTCTACCTCAACCCGACCATGGGCGAGCGAGCCAAGCCCGCCCGGATGTCCGTCGTGAGCTTCGCCCTGCTCTTCGGCGGCCTCATCGGTTTCTACGACGGCTTCTTCGGCCCGGGCACTGGGGCATTCTGGACTCTGGCCATCGTAACCCTACTCGGTAGCGAACTCACCCGCGCGACCGCCTACACCAAAGCCGTCAACCTCGCCAGCAACGTCGGGGCGGCCGGCTTTCTCATCTGGAAAGGCGATGTCCTTTGGCCCGTCGCGCTCGTCATGATCTTCGGCCAGCTGATCGGCAACTACGTGGGTACCGGCCTCGCCCTGCACCGCGGGGCGGGCTTTATCCGCAAGGTCTTCCTCGTCGTCGTCGTGGGCCTCATCCTCGGGCTCATCGTCATCGACCTCCTGAAAGCCAAACTGGCTACCTAAACCCAAGGCAGGGGCAGCACCGCTTGCTACCCTAATTGCCTCTAGGGTAGGGACAGCACCACGTGCTGTCCTAGTTGCCTCTCTGCCTTGGGTAGGGACGGCTGTCCCCAGCCGTCCGTTCGCCGACCAACAATCGAACCAGTTCGCCGTTCCTAGACTCTGTCTTGGGTAGGGCGGGTTGTCCTCAACCCGCCGTTCGCGGACAGAGCTACGCACCTCGATCGAGTTCCTCTTCTCTCACCGTCAAACAGGTAGTGGCAGCACCACGTGCTGTCCTAGTTGCCTCTCTGCCTGGGGTAGGGACGGCTGTCCCCAGCCGTCCGTTCGCCGACCAACGCTGCGTAGCTCCTTCGACTTTCTATTCTCTCTCTGGTCAACGGCGGGTTAGGGACAACCCGCCCTACCTTGAGGCCACTCAACAAAAAACAATGAACCAAGAACGAAGAACACGCCTAGCGCTGCCTCTCTCCGGCCCTCGTGTCCTCAGGCCCTCGCTTATCGAAGGCTCCGCCTTCGCTTGTGGCCGCTGCCCAAGAACAAGGAACCAAGAACACCCCTACCCCTACCCCTAACTCTAACTCCATTATGACCCTCCAACCCCTTGCCAAGTAAGCAGAAATTGGCATCATAAATCATTATAAAATAATGCCTAAACCGAGCCGAGAAACCCAACTGGCGGAGTTCCATGACCGCCTCGCCGTCGCCAAGAAATACCGCTCCGCCGACGAGGCCGAACTCGCCCGCGCGGAGTTCCTGCAAGCCCTAGCCTATGCCGAAAAACACTTCGGGCCCGACAGCCCCGAAGTCGATCGCGCGTGCTATGAACTCGCGAACTTCCACGCGGAGCATCGTGAGTCCGCCGCCGAATTGGTCGTCCTTGAGCGGCGCGTCCAAATCCGCAAACTCGGCGGCAAGGGCGCGCCGATTGTCGATGCCCTGCAGGACGTCGCCCAATGCCACGCGAGTTACGACCAGTTGACCGAAGCCGAGCAGGTCTTCCGCGAAGCCCTCAGCCTCTGCGATGACAGTAATCTCAATCATCACGATGCCCTGCGCATGACTTTGCTCTATTTCGGAAACTTCCTCCACGACCACGATCGACACGCCGAAGCGATCACCCAGTACGAAGAAGCCCTCCGCGTCTGCGCCCTCAGTAAACGCTACCCAAGCTTCCAGGGCGCCCGCATCACGGCCCACCTCGCGGACGCATTCTTTTCCGTCGACCGCAAGCTGGAGGCCATCGCCCTCCTCGAACAAGCCATCCCCCTCGTCTGCCATCGCTCGCAGCGCCCCTCCAATACGATCGCGAAGCTCCTCTACTTCCTCGCCAATCATTACCAGAACGAGCAACGCCTCGCCGAAGCCGATCGCACTTACGGTCGCGCGGTCTTGCAAACCACCTCAAATTCCAAGCCCAGCTACCGGAATTTCGCCTACATCCTCCAAGCCCAGGCCTGCAACGACCTCAAACTCCAGAAGCCGGCCCGCGCCGAACGCCACCTCCAGCAAGCCCTCCGCCATATCCACCGGATTTGCGACGAACATCACCCGGATGCCCTCTCGATCCAACAGGACTTGATTAATATTTATATTCCCGCCGGCCGCTACGCCGAAGCCGAGCCCATCCTCCAGGCCATGGTCAAAGCTTCCGAGCACGCCGACTTCTCCGATGAACGCGCCCAAGAGCGCTACCTTAATAATCTCGGGTTCGTGCAGGTCCACCTCGAGGAATTCCCGAAAGCCGAACTCAACCTCCGCCGGGCCCTCGAGATCGTGGGCAAAGACCAAGGTTGCTACATTATCAAAAACCTCGGGCTGATGTACCAGAAGATGGGCTATGTGACCGAAGCCATTCGCGAATACGAGAAAGCCCTCCCGCTCTTCGAAACGCATTACGAAGCGAATCATTCGGTCGCCGCGTTCATCCGCACCGCCCTCGCCGAACTCAAAGCTACGCCCTGATCCCCCGACCGCCCTCCGACCAACCCATCCTCCTTCAAACCATGGCCACGACCCTCGACGAAATCTCCAAATTCATGGACGCGGCTAAGCTGCGCTACGGCAAGGAGGACGATCGCATCCGCACCGGCTTCGCGACCGACCTCTACGAAGACCATGAAGGCGACAACTGCCTGCACCTGACGGTTCGACTCGAAGAAGACGGCGAATTACTCCGCATCCAGGCTCCCCGCGCGTACCAGCTCCCGCCCAAAGCCGGCGCACGCAAGCTCGCCGCCGTCCAACGCACGATCAATCAACTCAACTGGGAGACGAAGGTCGGTCTCTACGAGATGGACACCGAAGACGGTGAAATCCGCCTCTGCATCGACTTGCCCCTCGAGGACGCCCAACTCACCGAGCTTCAGCTGACCCGGCTCATCCGGCTCATGCCCATGATTATCGACCAAGGCCACCTCGCGCTCCGCCAAGCCATCGATGACGGCATCCCCGTGCCCAACGAAGCCGAACTCGCCCACAGCTTCGAAACCTTCATCCGCAACCGCGTCCCGGGTTCCTCGAGGTAGGGGCAGCACCGCGTGGTGCCCTAGTTGCCTCT
>CAIKRN010000130.1 GCA_903829855.1 uncultured Opitutia bacterium | reverse complement strand
TGTCCCCAGCCGTCCGTTCGCGGACGGAGATGCGCACCTCAATCGACCTCCTATTCTCTGCCGCTGCCTCTCTGTATTCCCAACCGCTAACCGCCAACCGCTTCCACCTCGCGGCTTAGCCGCCCCTACCTTGAGACCGCTGCAAAAACAATGAACCAAGAACGAAAAACACGCCTAGCGCTGCCTCTCATGTTTGCCCCGTGTCCCCATGCTAGCACTTCCCCCTTGATGGACCTACCCCAACCCCTATCCCTACCCCTACCCCTAAAACACATGCGCTCCCTCCTCCCGCTCCTCCTTGTCGCCACCGCTTTCGCGGCCGATGCTCCTAAGCTCCCGGCGATTCCGGCTGACTCCATCGCCAAGAAGGGCGAGCTGATCTTTTCCGACGATTTCTCCGGCACGCCCGACAAGCGCTGGGTGCGCGTGGTCGATACTTTCAAGGTCGCCGATGGCGCCCTCGTCGGCGTGCAGACTCGCCTGAAGAACGAGCCGACCAAGGACGGCAAGGGAGTCATCACTGCCCACGCTGCCGTTTACGGTCTCGAAGTTCCGACTAAGGACTCGGTGGTCGAAGTCCGCATCAAGCTTGATGGCGCCTCGATGGTCGACGTCGAACTCGATGACCGCAAGTACACGGGTTGCCACTACGGCCACATCTGCCGCGCGCAGGTTCGTTATGACGCCAAGACCAAGAAGGGCTCCGTCCAGATCATCGATGAGAAAGATGGCGGCATGAAGAACGAGATTCGCGCCTTACTCCTCAATCCTGACACGAAGGCCGAAGGTCAGAAACTCCTGGTCGGTCGTTCGGCCACCTTCCCGGCCGACGTCAAGCTGGGCGAATGGCAGAATCTTGTCGTCGAAATCGTCGCCGACCAAATCCGCGTCGTCCTTGATGGTAAGCCCGTCGGTTACCTCAAGTCTTCCGGCATCGCCCACGAAACTAAGTCGCGTTACGAATTCGGCGTCGCCGGCCAGGCTCCTGGTCACACCGGCCAGTTCGACGACCTCAAGATCTACAGCGCATCGGCTAAGTAAGCCGACGCGTGGGGAGCTGCTGGCGGGCTGTCTCCAGGGTAGGGGCAGCACCGCGTGCTGCCCTAGCTGCCTCTCCTGCGCTCCCACCTGCCAACCGCTGCCCCCTCGCGACTCCGTCGCGCTGGGTAGGGACGGCTGTCCCCAGCCGTCCGTTCGCGGACAGACATGCGCACCTCAATCGACCTCCTATTCTCTGCCGCTGCCTCTCTGTATTCCCAACCGCTAACCGCCAACCGCTTCCACCTCGCGGCTTAGCCGCCCCACCCTTGAGACCGCTGCAAAAACAATGAACCAAGAATAAAGAACACGCCTAGCGCTGCCTATACCCGATACTCCATGCTCCAATTCGTCTCCCTTGCCTTCTTATCCGCTTTACCCTCCCATCTGCCCTCATGAATCTCGCCGTCTGGACTCCGAAGCACACCCAAGCGGTGATAGGGGCAGGGCATGTACTTATTTCAGGTGCGGCTGGCGCCGGCAAATCCCACCTCCTGCGCGAGGCCATCCTGCCCGGGCTGGTCGCTTCAGGTGCCCAGGTGCTCGTCATCGATTATGCCGATGTCATCGGCGCCAAGATCCCTGGGCTCCGCCGCGAAGTCTACGGCGAGGAGACCTTCGGCGTCTCGAGCCCGAATGCGGCCTCCCCCGCGCCGGACCTCTTGCAGTCTTCTGCGTTGGCCACGCTTGCCTGCGCCCGCCCCGGTCGCGATGCGATGTGTGACCTCTTGCTGCGCTCCCTTTATTACGAGCTCACGAAGCACCCGCTTACGCCCGGTCCGCGACGATATCTCGTCGTCGACATCTCGCATCAGTCCTCGGCGCTATCCACGTTTGGCATCCTGCTGCGTACCGCCGTGCAATCGGGGTTCACGCTCATCGTTACCTGTCAGTCGCCCAGTACGCTCGATGATGATTTGTTCGCGCTCTTCCACGCGCACATCGACTTCTATCACTTCTTCAAGCGCTGCCTCAAGGCGATGGCGCAGGCGTTACTCGCCACGGATGTCACCCAGCCCGCTCCCTCCGATCGCCCGATGCCGCTTAATCATTTCGGCCAACCGCTCGCGACCCCCGGCAGTCAACTCGTGACCGAGCTCAGCCGTCTCAAGGTCGGTGAATGCATCCTCGGCATCCCCAGACACCGCCTCGAAAAACTGAAAGTTAACCCTTGGGGCTAACGCGACGGGGTCTGACTTCATCTCGCGCAGCTTGGATCTGCCTCGGTTGTGTTCCCAATCGCTAACCGCCAACCGCTGATACCTTTCACACGTGTCTGACCTTCCTGTCGTCTTGCTGTGGGGGAACTGCTGGCATCGGTAATCGGCTGCGAAGCAGGGTAGGGATACGATGACATCGCATCCGCTGTATCTAGGTAGGGACGCGTTGGCGACGCGTCCGCCTGTCTCGAGGGTAGGGGCAGCACCGCGTGCTGCCCTAGCTGCCTCTCTGTATTTCCCACCGCCAGCCGCCAACCGCTTCCCCCTCGCGGCTCCGCCTTCGCAGGTAGGGACGGCTGTCCCCAGCCGTCCGTTCGCGCACAGGCGCACGCATCTCGATCGACTTCCTATTCTCTACCGCTGCCTCGTCTGTATTCCCACCCGCTAACCGCCAACCGCTTCCACCTCGCGGCTCCGCCGCCCACCCTTGAGACCGCTGCAAAACATTGAACCAGGAACCAGGAACCAAGAACCAAGAACGAATTACACCCCTATTTGAGATAATAGTGCCATCAGGGGAGACGCTTAGTCTAGTAATGGGTGGGGGGCATGGTAAACTGTCCGCTCTGAATGAAGCCCCCGTTCACGTCATTCCTTTTCCCTGTGGTCTGCACCTTGCTGTCCACGGGTCTCGTCGCCGCCGATGCCCCGGCCTGGGAGTCCAAGGTTCAAGGCTACCTCGAGGCGAATTGCCTGAAGTGCCACGACGGCAAGTCCGATAAGAGCGATTTCCGCATCGATAATCTTTCCCACAAGGTTGGCATGGAAAACACGTCGCAGTGGCGTGAGATTGTCGAACGCATCAACTCTGGCGAAATGCCGCCGAAGAAAGAGAAGAAGCGCCCCTCCGCCGAAGAGAGCAACTACGTGGTCGACTGGCTTTCTGGTCGTCTCCTTGAAGGTGAATCCGCCCGCCTCGCCGCCCGTGGTCCGGTGAACTACAATCGCCTCACCCGCGATGAGTACGTGAACACGATCCGCGATTTACTCGGCGTGCAGTTCGATGCCGCTGATCCCGGAGGTCTCCTCGAAGACGCCGAGTGGCATGGCTTCGAGCGCCTCGGCTCAGTGATGACGCTGTCGCCTTCTAATATCGAGAAATACCTCGCCGCCGCGGAGCTCGTCCTCAACGAGGCCTACCCGGTCAAAAAGACCCCGCCGATGTCCGGCACGAAACGGACCTATGTCGAATCGCAAATCAGCGAGCCGCACCGCACCATCCTGAAGGAGCGCGGTCTCTTTGATAAGATCCGCAACGAGATGTGGCCGGGCGATCTTTTCCGCTATTCCAATCTCGAAAATAATCCCGCCATGGTGCTCGAGCCCGGCGTTTACGAGATTAGCTACACGCTCAGCGGTCTGCGCGCTCCGGGTTCCCGCCCGCCCCGCCTGCTGGTCTACGAGAATAAGCTCGATCGCGTGCTCCATGAGCAGGACGTCATCGCAGCCGAAGATAAGCCCACCACGGTCACCTTCCGTGCCCACCTGCCCAAGGGCCGTCCCAGCATCGATGTCATCAACGACATCCCTGGCCCGTCCAACCTCCCTCGCTCGGGGCGCCATGGTAATAAGCCCTTCATCAGCACCAAAGAAGGCCGCATTCCCTGGCAGGTGAAGTTGACCGATGAGCAAGGGCAGCCCCGCTATTCGTTCCTGATCCTCGACACGATTTCATGGCGCGGCCCGATCATTGAAGATGATGTGGCGAAGCGCCGCGCGGAATACATGCCGGCCCCCACCACCGACCTCGCCCAGGTCCGCGAGGGTTTCACCCGCATGGCCCGCCGTGCTTTCCGTCGCCCAGTAAGCGAACAGGAAATCGAGCGCTATGTCGGTATCGTGAAGGCCGAACTGGCTTCCGGTGAGAAATTCCCCGACGCGGTCAAGGTCGGCATGCTTTCCATCCTCTGTTCGAAGAGTTTCCTGTTCATCACCGAGGGTGACCCGGAGACCAAGCGCAAGACGCTCAATGATTGGGAGCTCGCCACGCGTCTCTCGTATTTCCTCTGGAGCACGATGCCCGACGACGAGCTGCTCGCCGCCGCCGAACAGGGTAAGCTGCGCGATAAGACCGAACTCAGCCGCCAGACGGCCCGCCTCCTCGCCGACCCGCGCTCCCAGCGCTTTACGGATTCCTTCGCCAATCAGTGGCTGCAACTCCGCAAGGTGGGCCGCTTCCCGCCCGACAAGAAGCTCTACCCCGATTACGACGCTAACCTGGAGAAGAGTATGGTCGGTGAGACGAAGGCTTTCTTCCGCGAGGTCCTGCAGAGCGGCCTGACGCTCCGCGAGTTCATTAACTCCGATTGGACGATGATGAACGCCCGCATGGCCACCTTCTACGGCCTGCCCGAAGGCGATCTACCGCGCGATGACTTCAAGCGCGTTACGCTCCCCCTCGATAGCCATCGCGGCGGCCTGCTCACTCAAGCAGCCATTCTTTCGCTGACGTCCGATGGCACGCGCCATCGCCCGGTGCATCGCGGCGTCTGGATTTCCGACTCAATCCTCGGTAAGGTGCCGCCACCCCCGCCCGCCAACGTCGAGCCCATCCCGACGAACGCCGTCGCCGGCACGAAAGTCTCCCTCCGCACGAAACTGGAAGCCCATATCCACGACCCGCACTGCGCGGCGTGTCACGCCCGCATGGACCCGCTCGGCTTAGCTTTCGAAAACTTCGATGCCATCGGCCGCTGGCGCACGGAGGAGACCATTGAAGGGGAGGGTGCCAACCCGAAGGTAAATCCAGCTGGCAAGTTCCTGGACGGCCGTGCTTATGAGAACCCGGAACAGTTCAAGGCCTTGCTGGGCGACAAAATCGATTCCTTCAATCTGGCCTTCATTGAGAAGCTCGCCACCTACGGCCTGCGCCGCGCCCCGACGTTTGCCGACCGCGAAGCCCTCGCCCGCCTCGCCCAGGTCAGTAAGGAAAAGAACTACCGCCTCCGCGATATCGTCGATGCCTTCGTCCTCTCGGATCTCTTCGCCCAGCGTTAATCATTTATAACAAAACCCCGCACCCACCCATTCTCATGTCTAACCTCAATCTTAACAAGTGGCGCATCAGCCGTCGCCAGATGCTCCGCGGCCTCGGCGCCACAATCGCCCTCCCGTTGCTGGATTGCATGGCGGCCTTGCCTTCCGACCCCAAGCCGGCGGCCAAGCCGAAGCGCAGCGTCTTCCTCTACATCCCGAACGGGGTCAACACGCTCACCTGGCAGATCGAGAAGGCCGGCCGCGACTTCGAATTCACGAAGCCCCTCGCCGCCCTCGAACGCCACCGCGCCGATGTGACGCCGATCAGCGGTCTGCACCACCCGCAGGTGCTCGGTAAGCACCATAACTGCGAACGCGTCTGGCTGACGGGCGCCAACGTGCCCGCCGATGGCGGCGCTTTCCGTAATTCCGTCTCCGTCGACCAGTTGATGGCGGAAGTGCAGGGTGCCTCGACCCGTTTCGCCTCCTTGGAGATGGCCATCGAAGGCAACTCGCTGGCTTGGTCGCGCGACGGCATTCAAATTCCCGCCGAGCGTAATACGCAGAATATTTTCAATATGCTCTTCGGCGTCGAGAAGGACAGCAAGGAGACCATCCGCCGCCGCCTCAGCCGCCGCGGGAGCATTCTCGACCTCGTCTCCGACGACGCCAAGAGCTTCAACCGCTCGCTGGGCACGGAAGACCGCTCCAAGCTCGATGAATACCTGACGGCCGTCCGCCAGGTCGAAGAGCGCACCCGCCGCGCCGATGAATGGCTCAACATCCCGAAGCCGAAGCTTTCCACCGCCGAGGCCGCCCGCCTCAGCCGTAAACTCAACATGACGGTCGTCGCCGAGTACCACCGTCTATTCTACGATTTGATGGTGATGGCCCTGCGCACGGACTCCACCCGCGTCATCTCTTGCATGATCTGCAGCGAAGGCAACGGCGGTGCGATCCCTGACATCGGCATCTCCCAGACCCGCCACGGTCTCTCCCACCACAACGGCGACCCGGAGCAGCTCCGCCGCCTGACGCAGACGGATACGTTCCTCGTCGACCAGCTCGGCTACTTCCTCGACCAGCTGAAGATGCACAATGAGAACGGGCAATCATTGCTCGATACCACGCAAGTCCTCTGGGGCAGCGGGATGGCCTACGGCCACAGCCACGGTAACGCCAACCTGCCCACGATCCTCGCCGGCGGACGTGGCCTCGGCTACAATCACGGTCAGCACGTCGACTTTAACCTGCCGAAACTCGGCAAGTATAACGTCGCCGACGCCACCAGCCACTACCGCGTCTGCTCCCGCCCAGTCGACAGCGATGCGCACCTGAGCAATCTTTTGCTGACGATGCTTAATCGCGTCGACGTGCCGGTGAAGGAATTCTCCGACAGCTTGCGCCCGATTTCTCAGCTTGTTGCCTGATTTAGTCCGTCCGTTCTGCCCGTCCATGCGCACGCTGTTCGCCTCTCTCTGCCTTCTCGTGTCCGCTGGCGCTGTGTCCGCCGCGGATGCCCCGGCTTACCGCACCGATGCCGAGGGGTTCATTAACGCGCCCTCGCCGAAGAAGTGGTACGCCTTGGTCGATGGCGCTTTCCCGCCCGAGGGCTCCGCCCACGCGGTCTCCGGCGAGCTCGTGCACATCGATCACCTCGAGCGGCATTTCTACCTCCGCGTCGACCGCAATGATAGCCAGGACCGTGGGGTCTGGGACCTCTGCATCGATGGCTTTATGCTGCCCTACGGCAGTATCTTCTATCGCGGCGCGCCCGCTGCGCTCCAGGACATCCCCCAAGGCACGCACCTTCACGGCCTCTTCTACCTCAAGCCCGCCAACGATAAAGACATGCCCCCGCCGGCGGCCTTTAATCGGCGCACGCCCGAGGGTGATTTCCGCCGCTGCTTCCAACTTGAGGACGATTTCTCGCATCATCAGCGCCTGAAGCAGACGTGGAAAATCGACGAAGTGAATCTCGAGAAGATGGTGCTGACGGCGACCTTGCAGCAAGACGGCGCCCCGGTGGGCAAACCGAAGTTCTTCGACCTGCTCAATGGCACGACGATCTATAAGGGTAATGAAATCCTCGGCTTGAAGGCCTTGCAGCCCGGCCAGAATATTTTGATCAATCTCACCTGGGTCACGCTCTACGGCCCGGGCCGCATCATCGATCTCTGGATTGATGATGCCAGTCGCGAACAGGCCACCGCCCGCCAGCTTGCACGTCATCACCTCTACATCCGTGAACGCGGCTTCCCCGCCTGGATTAACTCTGTCGATGACGTCAACGAGACCGTGACGATGACTTTCTTCGCCGGCTTCGATACGAAGTTGTTCGACGAAATGTTTATCCCCGCTCCGATTGTGCCAGGCAAAGAACCTCTGCCGGGTGCACTGCCTAAGGGCGGCCTCGCCGTGGCCCGCGATAGCCTCATGACCTACGATCCGGTCAATGATCGCAAGGGCGCCGGCATCATGGAGTTTAAGAAGATCCCCCTCGAATACGGTAACTGCGGTTATCAGCTCAAAGTGAAGTGCGACATGATGCTCGAGGGTTATCGGCCCAAGCGCATCGTGCGTTTCTTCCCGCCTTCCTGGAAGGTCAAGGAACTCCCCCGCGAAGAGAAATTTGAAGGCCGCGAATGATCCCCGCACACCCCTACCTCTCCCGCCACCCGCCAGCCGAAGCGCTGCCTCTCTGCCTCGAGGTAGGGACGGCTGTCCTCAGCCGTCCGTTCGCGGACAGACAGTCGAACCTCGATCGACTTCCTATTCTCTACCGCTGCCTCGTCTGTATTCCCAACCGCTAACCGCCAACCGCTTCCACCTCGCGGCTCCGTCGTCCCCACCTTGAGACCGCTGCAAAAACAATGAACCAAGAACGAAGAACAGGCCTAGCCCTGCCACACTCCAGCCCTCGTGCCCCCTCGACGGCTCTGCCGTCGCTGGGAGGGATGGCTGTCCTCAGCCGTCCGTTCGCGGACAGACAGTCGAACCTCGATCGACTTCCTATTCTCTACCGCTGCCTCGTCTGTATTCCCAACCGCGAACCGCCAACCGCGTCCACCTCGCGGCTCCGTCGTCCCCACCTTGAGACCGCTGCAAAAACAATGAACCAAGAACGAAGAACAGGCCTAGCCCTGCCACACTCCAGCCCTCGTGCCCCCTCGACGGCTCTGCC